>NZ_VHLC01000067.1:0-49275 GCF_006547355.1 Myxococcus sp. AB036A
CCCTCCCCCACCCAGTTGCCTGCCAGCGACATCGCCAGGCCATCCACCCGCTTCGCATGCGTCGCCACCAGGCCGATGGACACGTTGTTGACCACGTTGCCGGTGTGGAAACCCGACGTGCTCAGCCCCGGCACCAGGGTGAGGCTGAACGGAATGTGCACTTCGTTCGCGTCGGCCTCCGCCTTCGCCTCGGGCGCGCCTGCCGAAGGCGCATTGGCCCCCTCAGGCACGACGGGCATGGAGGACGCATCATTCGACGGTGCCACAGGGCTCACAGCGCCGGACGCTGACGCGCTCCCCTCGGGCGCCCCGGCGGCCAAGGTGTGGCTCACCGGTTGCTCCGCCGCGGCCACCAGCGGCGGGGCGGACAGCTCGCGCGCCACGCCCGGCCAATCGACAGACGCCGCTCCGCTCGCGGCGCTCGAGGACGGCCCGCCCGCCGTCTCCTCTGCGGAGGCCGAGAACGCCACCATCGCCGCCATCATCCCCGCGCACACCGAGACCTTGCGATTCATCGCCTGGACCTTCCTGGACTGTTTTGAATGCGGCCCGGCCCGCATCGCGCGGGCACCCGGGCCAGGAAAAATCATCGGGAGGCTTCGCCGCCCCGCTCGTGCAAGAGAACACCGGCACCGCGCGGAACTGTCACCTGTCCACTTCAGCGCAGCCGCTAACATGGGCCGCCATGTCCTCCCGTGCCCCGTCCCGCCGCGACGTGCTCACCGCGACCCTGGGTGGCCTGCTCCTGCCCGGCGTCACCGCCTCACAGCCCGCGAAGAAGGCCGCACCGGGCCCGTCCACCGTGAAGCCCCCGGAGAAAACCGCCGCGCCCTCGCGCGGCCGAGGAGCCGCCATGCTCACACGCCCCATTCCCAGCACGGGCGAAGCGCTGCCCGTCATCGGCCTCGGCACCTGGCAGACGTTCGACGCCGCACCGGGCGAGCGAGCGCCCCTGGCCGAAGTGCTCCGCACCTTCCTCGACTCGGGCGCGCGCCTCATCGACTCCTCGCCCATGTACGGCCGCGCGGAATCCGTGGTGGGCGAGCTGCTGCGGAAGCTCGACGCGGCGAAGACGCCCTTCCTCGCCACCAAGGTGTGGACCACCGGCAAGAACGAAGGAATCGCGCAGATGCAGGAGTCCATCCGGCGCATGGGCCAGGGCCGCATGGACCTGATGCAGATTCACAACCTCGTGGACTGGCGCACGCACCTGCCCGTCCTGCGTGAATGGAAGGCCCAGGGCGGCATCCGCTACCTCGGCATCACGCACTACGCCCACAGCGCCTTCGCGGACCTGGAGCGCATCATCCGCGAGGAGACGCCGGACTTCGTCCAGTTGCCCTACTCGGTGCTGGAGCGCGACGCGGAGAAGCGCCTGCTGCCCGCCGCCGCCGAGCACGGCGTGGCGGTGCTCGTCATGCAGCCCTTCTCCAGCGGCACCCTCTTCGAGCGCGTGCGCGGCCGTCCCCTGCCCGGCTGGGCCGCGGACATCGACTGCACCAGCTGGGCCCAGGTGTTCCTCAAGTTCATCCTGGGGCACCCAGCGGTGCACTGCCCCCGGCCGGCCACCCGCAAACCCTCGCACGCCGCCGACAACGTGCGCGCGGGCTTCGGTCGGATGCCCGACGAGAAGCTCCGCGCCCGCATCGTGAAGGAGCTGGAGGGCTGAGCGGCGGCTACAGCTCCGGGTCCGGCGTGTACTGGAGCTCGCCCGTGGGCTCCAACACCAGGCCCGTGCCGGGCTCGTCCGCTTCGTCGTCGCGGCCCACCTCCAGCACGGACTCCTTCGCGTCCCACTGGCCCAGGTAGTACTCGCCGCCCGCGGCCATGCAGGCGCGGCCTTCCGACACCACCGTCTCCACCACTTCCTTGAGGTCGCTGGTGGCGCGAAGCAGCGTCCACGACTTGCCGTCCTCCTTGAAGCCCTCCACCAGGTCCTTGAGCTCGGCGTCGCGAGGCATGCCGTCGGGCAGCGTCTGGCGCTCCCACGTGCGCGGCTCGCGCTGCGGCTGACGGGCCTTCCACGCGCGCGCCAGCGCCAGCAGCTTCTCCTCCGCCGCCTCTTGGAGCGCGTGCATCTCCTCGGGCAGGTCAATCTCCTCCAGCGCCAGCACCGCCGTCTCCAACTGCAGCGCCTTGAGGCTCCACTCGTTCCACGCCGTCTTCAGCATCCGAACCCTCGCTTTCCTGCCCGGCCACCTACCACAGGCCCGCCTGCCCTGGCGGCGGCCAACCCACCGCCATGTGCCCGCCGACCTCCACGCTGCCTACCTTGTGCTCCCAAGGGAGGCAGCGATGGCCAGGAAGAAAAAGGACACCCAAGATGTCACCGAGCACTTCGATGACCTCATCAAGGACATCAAGGTCGCGATGATGACCACCGTGGAAGCGGATGGCAGCCTGCGCAGCCGCCCCATGTGGACGCACGCACGAGACTTCGACGGAGAGCTCTGGTTCTTCACCCGCGAGCATTCCCCCAAGGTCGACGAGGTGACGCACGACCACCACGTCAACCTCGCGTACTCGGACCCGAGCCGGGACCGCTACGTCTCCGTGAGCGGCCGTTGCCGGCTGGTGCTCGACAAGGAGAAGGCCCGCGCGCTGTGGAACCCCACCCTCAAGGCCTGGTTCCCCGACGGCCTGGACGACCCCGAGCTCGCCCTGCTCTGCGTCCGCGTGGAGAAGGCCGAGTATTGGGACACGCCCAGCAGCCGCATGGTCCAGCTCACCGGCATGGTGAAGGCCGCCTTCACCGGACAGCCCTACGCACCGGGCGACCACCAGAAGCTCGACCTGGACGACAACGCCCCGCTGCCCCACTGAGCCGGACGGGCCCACCGGAATGGGCCCGTCATCAAGGTAGGACGGCGCCTCGCGACGGCTCCGTCTCCCCTGTCCCACTGACACCTTCTTCATCCTTCAAGCAGGATGGGTCACCATCAACCCATGGCGAACCTGTCCGAGGAGTGTGCCGTGGATGTCGTCCTTCTGACGACCTGGTGTTTCTCTGACAGCGTCGATCGCCTCGCCTTGTACCTCGGGCTGGCCTGATCCATGAGTGCGGCGCCCTCGGGTGGTAAGAGCCGCCACGCTCATGACGTTGAAGTGCCGAACGCTTTAGAGTATCAACCATCCGCTTTCGAGATTTTCCGCATGCACGACCGGTATCGTACCGACCCGCATACGGCCGACTCGAATACGTCTAACGAAGGAACATCACGATGGAAAACAAGAGGTCGGTCGCGAAGCCGGACGGCAAGCTCGCGGTCCTGATTCCGGGTCTGGGCGCTGTGTCCACCACGCTGATGGCGGGTGTCGAGCTGGCGCGCAAGGGCAAGGGTCACCCCATTGGCTCGCTCACGCAGATGGGCACCGCCCGCCTGGGGAAGCGGACCGACGGGCGCACCGTGAAGCTCAACGAGCTGGTTCCTCTGGCGGAGCTGAAGGACGTGGCCTTCGGCGCCTGGGACATCATCCGTGAGGACGCGTACGAAGTGGCCGTGCGCTCGGGCGTGCTCAGCGACAAGCACCTGGAGGAGGTGAAGCCGTTCCTCCAGAGCATCAAGCCGAAGCAGGGCGTGCACGACCCTGAGTTCGTGCGCCGCATCGAGGCCAACCACATCAAGGCCACCAAGACGCACCGCGAGAGCATCGAAGCGCTGCGCCAGGACATCCGCGACTTCAAGAAGGAGCTCAACGCGACGCGCGCCGTGATGGTGGTGTGCAGCAGCGTGGAGACCTTCCGTCCGCTGCCCGAGTCCTTCAAGACGCTGGCCGCCTTCGAGAAGGCGCTGGACGAGAACAGCCCGGACATCAACCCCACCGCGCTGTACACCTACGCGGCCATCAAGGAGGGCGTGCCCTTCGCGAACGCGACGCCCAACGCCAGCGTGGACACGCCGGCGCTCCAGGAGCTGGCCAAGCAGGAGTCGGTGGCCGTCGCCGGCCGCGACCTCAAGAGCGGCCAGACGATGATGAAGACGGTCATCGCGCCCGCGCTCAAGGCCCGCATGCTGGGTCTGGATGGCTGGTTCTCCACCAACATCCTGGGCAACCGCGACGGCGAGGTGCTGGACGACCCCGCGGCCTTCAAGGCCAAGGAAGTCACCAAGTCGAGCGTGCTGGACACCATCCTGCAGCCCGACCTGTACCCGGAGCTGTACAAGAAGTACGCGCACAAGGTGGCCATCCACTACTACCCGCCCCGCGGCGACGCGAAGGAGGGTTGGGACAACATCGACATCACCGGATGGCTCGGCTATCCGATGCAGATCAAGGTCAACTTCCTCTGCCGCGACTCCATCCTGGCCGCCCCGCTGGTGCTGGACATCGCGCTGTTCCTGGACCTGGCCAAGCGGCTGGAGTGGCGCGGCATCCAGGAGTGGATGTCCTTCTACTTCAAGACCCCCATGGCGCAGCCGGGTCTGCCGGTGGAGCACGACCTCTTCATCCAGCTCACCAAGCTGAAGAACACGCTGCGCGTCGTCGCGGGCGAGGACCCCATCACCCACCTCGGGCTCGACTATTACGGAGATGACCTCCCGCTCTCCAAATAAGGTCACCGCGCTCACGTGGCTCTCCACCGTCCTGGGGTTGAGCCACTTGACGCTGGTGTACGCCACCGGCCGGCTGCGGTGGGACCACGTCGCGGCGGACGCGCTGATTCTGGGGGTGGCCTGGTCGGGCCCCCGCCTTCAGCGCTTCCTCCGCGGTGGGCTCGCGCTTTGGCTGACCGGGATGCTGCTGGACAGCCAGGGGCTCTGGCTGTTCCTGCGGGGCCCCATCCACACGGGCGACCTGTGGGAGCTGGAGCGCCAGTGGTTCCCGGCGCCCGGCGGCACCCACTGGCCCGAATGGTGGGCCACGCGCTTCACCCCGGCCTTGGACCTGCTGTGCGGCTTCGCCTACGCGGCGTACCTGTACGAGGTCTTCATCCTGGCCATCTTCTTCTTCGTGAAGAAGGACTCGCTCTTCGAAAGGCTGTGCTGGGGCTTCCTGGCGGCGAACGCCATTGGCGTCGTCATCTACGTGCTCTACCCCGCCGCGCCGCCCTGGTACGTGCTCCAGTACGGCCCGGGACCGGCCGACCTGGCCGCGCCCCCCAACCCCGCGGGGACCGCCCGTTTCGACGAGCTGCTGGGCATCAGTTATTTCGCGAGCTTCTACTCGCGCAGCACCAACGTGTTCGGGGCCATGCCCTCACTGCACGCGGCGTACCCCTTCCTGGTGATGCTGTTCGTGTGGTCGCGCGGCTGGGCGTGGCGCATCTCCACCGGGCTGTTCGCGTTGCTCGTCGCCTTCTCCGCCGTATACCTGACGCACCACTACATCCTGGACGTACTCGCGGGCCTGGGCGTGGCGGCGGTTGCATTCCTGGTGGTCGAAAGCGTCTACGCCCGTTGGACGGCCACCGCCCCGTGGGCCGTGTCGTTGACTACAAGAGGAGACACCCGTGCTTGAGAACCTGATGGCGTGGTTGACCGGAAACCTGTCTCCGTCCGCCCGCATCTGGACGGCGCTGGCACCGGCCATCGTCGCCTGCACGTACTTCATCGGCGGCTTGCTCCTCTTCTGTATCCGCTGCGCCTTCAAGGGCATTCCCCGCGACGAGGAGACGCTCAAGCGCGGCAGCAACGGGCTGGTGGGCTTCTTCCTGCGGCACTACTTCTTCTGGGTCATCCAGCCGTTGTGGGCGGTGATTCTGCGTTCCGGCCTGCCGGCCAACGCGCTGTCCATGCTGTCGGGCCTGCTGGGCATCTCTTCCGGCGTGGCGGTGGCGGCGGGCCGCTTCGCGCTGGGCGGGTGGCTCTTCCTGTTCGCGGGCATCCTGGACGTGATGGACGGGCGCATCGCCCGCACGCGCAAGGAGGCCAACCCCGCGGGCGCGGCGCTGGACTCGGTGCTGGACCGGTACGTGGACTCGGCGATGCTCATGGGTCTGGCCTGGTACTACCGGGACACCTGGGTGCTGCTGCCCGCGCTGATGGCGCTGCTCGGCTCCTCGCTGGTGCCCTACGTGCGCGCCAAGGGCGAAGGCCTGGGCGTCAACGTGCGCGACGGCGCCATGCAGCGGCTGGAGCGGGTGCTCTTCATGGGCGCGGGCACGGCGCTGTCGCCCATCCTGGAGGCCGTCTTCTGGCCCGAGGAGAAGCACCCCATGCACTGGCTCGCGGTGGTGGGGCTCGTCTTCGTGGCCGTCATGAGCAACGTCACGGCGCTCTCCCGCTTCCGCAACCTGGTGAAGGCGCTGGCGCCCAAGCGTCAGGAGGCGCGCTCCGGCAAGGCCATCATCGGGCTCAACGCCCTGGCGGGCGCGGTGGCCACGGCGGTGGACTTCGCGCTGGTGCTGGCGCTGGTGGAGTGGGCGGGCATGCTGCCTGCCTGGGCCACGGTGCTGGGCTGCGGCCTGGGCGCGGTGGTGAACTACTCCATCAACCGGGTGCTCACCTTCAAGAGCAACGGCCCGGTGGCGCGGCAGCTGGCGCGCTACTCGGTGGTGAGTGGAACCAGCGCGCTGCTCAACGCGGGCGGCGTGGCGCTGCTGACGCTGCACCCGCAGCTGGCCTATGCGCTGGGGTGGTGGCTGGTGCGCGGCGTGGTGTACTTCGCGTGGAACCTGCCGCTGCAGCGGGACTACGTCTTCAACAACGACGCGGCGGCTTCCGAGGACGCGCTCATGGAGCAGCGCCCCCATGCGGCCTGAA
This sequence comes from Myxococcus sp. AB036A, assembly GCF_006547355.1. NCBI lineage: Bacteria > Pseudomonadati > Myxococcota > Myxococcia > Myxococcales > Myxococcaceae > Myxococcus > Myxococcus sp. AB036A. The sequence goes on from NZ_VHLC01000067.1 coordinate 6,705, forward strand.
GGGCGCCTCCAGGCGCTGAAGGGCCTGGCTGTGGTCACCGCGCTCGTGCTGCCCTCGGTGGCGGCGGCGGGCGCGGTGCTGGAGCCGAAGCTGTCCCCCAGTGACAACTACGGGGAGAACTTCACCTTCATCGGCGACCTGGACGGCGGCACCTTCATCTTCGTGCAGCTGACGGTGACGAACATCGGTCCCGGCTCGCGCACCGGACTGTGCCGGACCACGGTGCTGACGCCGGGGCAGAAGGCCTGGTCCGCGCAGACGAAGGTCAAGGCACGCGACTGGCGCTATGACAAGGAGAGCTCCACGCTGAAGATGGGGCCGTGCTCGGCCCGCTCCGCGGATGGGGCCACTCGCGTGGAAGTCCCGCTGGATGGCGGGCGGGTGCTGCTGGAGTACGCCGCGCCCATGACGCCCCAGGGCCAGGAAGGCACCGAGGTGGAGGTGGGCAAGGACCGCTACCACCACGAGGTGACGCTGGCCTTCAGCGCGTTGAAGGCGACGGTGAAGCGGCCCAAGGGCGAGGACGTCGTCTACACGGGTGGCGGGTACGCGGACCACACGCGCTCCACCATTGCTCCAGCGAAGCTTGCGAAGCGGTGGGTGCGCTTCCGGGCGCTGCTCGGCGGCGAGAAGCTGGTGCTGCTGGCGCGTGAGGGGCAGGACGGTGAATACGGCCCCGTGTACGCGTGGGAGGAAGGCGCCAAGGCCCGCTTGCTGGAGCACTTCACGCTCGCGCGGGAAGGCGTGAAGGAGCGGAGCTCTTGGACGGTGGAGCTGTTCGCGGATGGCTCCTCTGCCATGGTGCTGCGCTCCACCTCGCTGATGCAGCGCAGCGCGCCAGTGGAGGATTTGGGCGCGGTGCTGGGCGGGCTGGTGCGCTCGGTGGTGGGCTCGCCGGTGACGTACCTGCACCGGGCGGTGCTGGAGCGTGAGGGCAAGGCACCGGTGACGGGGCTGATGGAAGTGACGCTCGAGGGCGACCTGTGAGTTTTGCGTTGCTGAGGGAAGTGCACCACGTGCCGGGTGTGCGCGGCTGGGTGCGCAAGCAGGTGCTGCGTTCAGTGGCGCGCTGCGTGGAGTGGACCACGAAGCTGCCGGGGCGCGGGCTGAACGTGTCTCAGGTGAATGACTGGCTGTACGTGGGTGGCGCGGTGCCTCGCTCGCGGTACGCGGAGCTGAAGGCGCGCGGCATCACCGCGGTGATTGACGTGCGGGGTGAGCGCTGTGACGACGCGGAGGCGTTGAAGGCGCTGGGCATCGAACTGCTGAACCTGCCCGTGACGGACCGCTATCCGCCGTCGGTGGAGCAGCTGATGCGGGGCGTGGAATGGGCCCTGCCCCGGCTGAAGCAGGGCGGCACGCTGTATACGCACTGCGAGCACGGCGTGGGCCGGGGCCCGCTGGTGGGGTTGGCGGTGATGGTGGCGCGCGGCTGGGAGGCACCGACCGCGTACCGGGAGCTGCGGCAGGCGCGGTGGCAGTCCACGCTGAATGACCGGCAACTGAACGGGCTCGCGGACTTCGTCGCCGCGTGGCAGGCACGGACGTCCGAGCGGGCGGCGTAGGCCGCGCCCAGCTCAGTCTCGCTTCAAGATGACGCCGTCATCGCTGATGGCATAGCTCGCGCCAGGGTCCATGACTTCCGGCCGCAGGCCACAGCGCTCCTGCTCCCTGGGCGTGAAGTGAACGAAGGTCATCTTCTCGCCCCGCTGGAGCCAGGCGTCATACGTCTCGATGCGATAGAGACACTGCGTCATGGCATCCGCGTTCTTGGGGGGCTTCGTTCCGGGAGGCAGGAAGTCCTCCATCGCGAGTTGGAGCGCCTTCAACTGAGTGCCATCCACGGTGGTCGAGGCTTCCTTTGTCCACTCCGGGAACTGGATACCGGCGGAGACCTCGGGCGGCGCAACTGGCGTCTTGGACCGCAGGTACATGCATCCACTCATGAGGCTCATGAGGATGATGAAGCCGACTGGTTTCATCTACGTAGCCTCCAGTTCGACTGCTGTCGATGCCAGCTTGCGTTTCGGCCTACTCGCCACGGATATCATCCGTGACTCGCTTCGTCGGATGAAACTCACCATCCATCAGCCGGTACACAGTCCGCTCCTGAAAATCGTAAAGGTAGACCTCACAGAGCGGATTGAACATGACGCGAAAGTAGTACCGCTGTCGCTGCGCTTGCAGGTCTTCGTTGGAGAACGTCGTCACCGATGGGTGACTGTGAAAATCGGCGTAGATGCTGATGTTGTAAGCGTCGGGGTCGCTCACCGCGCTCGGGACGGAACAGGACTTTCTTCCTCCCGGGAGCTGCACGGGGGAACTGATCGAGGACGGGTAACTGGCGAAGAAAGCCGCTTCGAAATTCCGCTGATAGACGAGGCCGCAGTACTCCTGTCCTTCTCGTCTGTTGCCAACCGTTGCCCCTGGCATCACCCGAATCGCTTCACACAGCCTGGGAGCCAACGCCGGCAAGTTGTCGAAGGGGCCCAGCATGGGGCCCGCGACGACGATGTGCCCGCCGGCGTCCCGCCAATACTTCTGCGCCACGGTTCCAACACAACCGCTTTGAAGAAACGCCACCAGCAACGCACAACGTAGCTTCAACGAAGCCATGGCTGTTCCTCCCCAGAGAAGGCTCTTCTCAGAGCCTCCATCAAAAGGGAGCTTGCCACACACGCACGCTGAGCGCCTCGAAGGCAGCCCGCGGTGGAACCTACGGCCCGCTGAAGAGCGCGAGGCCACGTGACAACCAGGCGCGAGCCCTGTCCTCCACGGCATACGTGAAGCCGTCGCGCGAGCCTCGGGCGTAGACCTCCTGGTAGCCCGCCGGTGCGTCCGGCACTGCATTCCCGAGCCACAACGTCTGCACCGCGCCGCCCTCCTCACTCACCTCCACGGAGGCCACGGGCGGAGACAGGCCCGCCTGCGCGTCCTGCACCGCCGCGTCGAGGAGCCGCGAGGCCTCGAGCCGCTGAAGCCAGAGGAGATGCGCCTCCACCTGTGACGCGTCGAACCGGAAGGACTCCGGCGGCGACTGCGGCTCACGCAGCACCCAGCCCTGCGCTTCCTTCGCCACCACCACCGTCGTGTCACCGGCCTGGACGCGCACCTGGCTCACCTTCTCCAACGCGAACCGCAGCAGGAGCAGGTCGCGGAAGTCCACCAGCCGCTTGCGCACCTGCGATGCCGCCACCGCGGACACCTCGTACACCCGCGCATCTCCCTCCAACTGGACGAAGACGGTGTCCTTGGACTCCGACGCACGGCTCAGCCGCAACACCACCGTCTTCCCATTCTTGAGGCGCGCCTCCACCGTGTCATGCGCCTGGGTGAGCGCGGCCTTCGCCTCCGTGGCGGCCTCCCCCGCGAGCACGTCCTGCGCCTCGACCTCCAACAAGTCCCGCACGACCTGTTCGACCACGTGCGAGCTGAACCGGAAGCCCTCCGGCACCTGCGTCCCCTCCGCGAGCCGCCAGCCGCCGGGCGCGCCATTCGACGTCACCGTCACCGGCGCTTCGTCCCCGACTCGAAACACCAACTGCGTGATGTCCCCGGGCGCCCCCCGCACCAGCCGCGCGTCACGCCAGTCCATGACGCGCCGACGCCACAACCAGCCCAACAATGAGGGGTGCTCGAAGACGTCCGCGTTGGCCGCCTTGCGCACGTAGGTTCCACCATTCGGCGCCCCATCCTTCCCGAGCACCAGCTCCAGCGGAGGGCGGCCCTCCTGGAGAATGCGGACCTTCAGCCCGCGCGCATCATCCAGCCAGAACTCGTTCAGCCGGTCGGCCTCGCCGGTGACGAACTTCGCCCCGGCCACCCGGGCCAGGGACTCCAGCGCGCCCTTCACCATCGCATCGTCCGCCAGGAAGTGGCTCTCCGGCGAGCCCGGTTCCGCGACCGTCCACCCACTGCCGTCCCGTTGCAGCGTGGCGCGGCGGACGCCCGAGAGCTCCAGCCCGGAGACGCGGGCCGGGTCGAAGCCCGACAGGTCCAACTGGCGTCCACCACCGCTGGCTTCCGGCTGCCCCGGCGGCTGCTCACCGGCGACGAACATGAACACGAGCAGCAGCACGGCTGCGCCAACGACGATGACCAGCGCCTTCTTCATGGCTCTCCCTCGGCTCCGGGCCCAGAGCGAACCCTTACTTCACCCCCACACGTCTCGGCATCCCCCTCCGTGACTTTCGGAGGGGACGGCTCATGGAGCCCCGGCCGTCGCCTTGCGCCGCCACGCGGCCGGAGTCACTCCGTGGACGCGGCGGAACTGGCGGATGAAGTGCGTCACGTCCGCGTAGCCCACGCGCTCCGCGATGATGTCCACGCGCTCGTCCGTGCCACGCAGCCGGCGGCGTGCCTCCGCCATCCGGCACTCCAGAATCCACTCGCCCACCGTGCGGCCCGTCTCCTGCCGCACCACGCCCGCGACGTGCGCGGAGGAGCGCCCCAGCGCCTTCGCCACCTGCGCGAGCGACAGCGGCTCCAGACAGTGCGTCTCGATGTACGTGAGCGCCTTGCGACTCAAGCCCAGGGAGGGCGGCTCGCTCGCGCCCGTCTGGACCGTCATGCGCTCCAGTTCGATGAGGACCAGCCGCAGCAGCGAGCGCGCGGCTTCCTCGCCCCCCGGCTCGTTCCGGGCCACCTCCTCCGACAGCAGGCGCATCCACCGCGCCAGCCTCCGGCGCTGCGGCAGCGTGGGCCGCAGCACGGGGTGACAGCCCTTGCGCACCCGCAGCAACGGTCCCAGGCGGTTCGCGGCCCCACCGTCCTCGCCCAAGGCATCCGGATGGAAGGCGACGCCCCACCCTTCCGCGTTCGAAGCGCCGGCCCCGTGCGCATCTCCGGGCGGAATCAGGTGGACGTCTCCCGCCCGGACCACCAGGTCCCCCGCGTGCCGCATCTTCGACTCGCCTCGCGTCACCAGCATCACCACGGCGTAGGCGTGCACGGCGGTGGCGCGCCCACCCCGAGGGTGGACCTGAAGGCGCCCCGCCCATATCGGCAGCCGCCCTTTTTCGAAGTCCAGGCGCGACGACGAATCGGGCCCCCAGGGCGGCGGTCGTGTCTCGGGCGGCATCACCCCTTCGTAGCGAGCGAAGCCGCCGGGCTCAACCCTGAGCAGGTCCATGCGCGGCGCCCGCCCGTTCCAGGTTCAGGTCATAGTTCAACATGCCCGCCGCCATCATCCCCGCGGACGCGGCCACGATGGCCGCCTGCGCCCGGGTGCCGAGGTCCCCCGCCGCGTAGATGCCCGGCACCGACGTCTCGCCCGGGCCCTTCAGCTTCACGAAGCCCTCCTCGTTCAGCTCGAGCCCCAGCCGCTGCACGAGCGACGACTGCCGCTGGGGTGGACGGTCGAAGAGAATCTCCCGGGGCACCCGGGTACCGTCCTCCAGCTCCACCGCGTCCAACTTCTCCCCGGCCGCGATGAAGCCGCGAATACGCCGCGTCTCGAGCCGAACCCCCGCCTTCTCCAGCAGCGCACGCTTGTCGGCGGGCACCTCGAAACCATCCATGGCGAACACCACCAGGTCGCGGGTCCACCCCGTCAACATCACGGCGAAGTCGAGCGACACCTCGTTCGTGGCCAGCACGCCCCAGGCACGGTCCTGGATTTCCCAACCATGGCAGTACGGGCACTGGAAGATGGCCTTGCCCCACAAGTCGCTGTAACCGGGCAGCTCGCGCATCACGTCCACCATCCCCGTGGCCAGCAGCACCCGGCGGGCCTCCACCACGCCGCCCCCTTCGAGCGCCACGCGGAACACCGTCCCCGCGCGCTCGACGTCCAGCACCCGCGCCTCGCGCAGCTCCACGTCATAGGGGCGCATCTGCTCCCAGGCGACACGCCGGAACTCCCGGGGCGGGATGCCATCCCGCGTGAGGTAGGTGTGCACCTCCTCTGCTGCCGCGTTCCGAGGCGTCCCTGCGTCGCACACCAGGACCTTCTTGCGGCCACGCCCCAGCGCCAGCGCCGCACTCAAACCCCCGGGGCCACCACCCACCACCACCACGTCCTTCACGTCCTTGCGCTCCATGTCGTCCGTCCTCTTCGCATCCATTGCGTGTCTGCAGCCCAGGGGCAGCGCGGCACCGGCCAGTCCCCGCCCGGCGAGGGCCAGGGCCTCACGGCGCGTCCACGCCGCCCGATTCGCGATGGAGAAGTGCTAACCGGCGGCCCCCCGGCCCCGGGAGGGCGCGGCTTCACGCCGAATCGGCGGATTCGCGCGTTCGTTGCGGCCCCCCTTGAGCGGCGCCACGGCGGGCGGCCTGACACCAGGGTGTGGCTGGCGGGCCGCAGTCCGAGCCTCCAGGCCCTGGTACGCGCGTTGCTATCCCAGCCCTCATCAGGAGGACGTCATGCGCTACGCCATGGTGCTGGGAGTCACGCTGGCCTCGTTCGGGGCCGCCGCCGAGGAGCGGTGGACCGCGCCGTACCAAATTGAAGCGTTCTCCGGCCGCACCGCCCGCGTCGTCCTGGGCGAGCATGCGCCGGAGGACGTGGCCTCACGGCTCCAGGTCATGACGCTCGTCGGCACGCAGGGCATGGCGGTGGCACGCTTCCAGCGGACGGAGGCCGTGTGCACGGGCGAAGAGGACGTGGACCTGCCGCCCGTCTGCCACACCGTGGGCGTCTACACACAGGCGAAGGGGACGCCGGACATCGGTGAGCACATCGTGGCCCTGGCGGGCACCGTCACCGGCACGGTGAGCATGCCCGCGCCCAAGACGGCGCGGGAGCGTCCTGTCCCGGGGCAGTGGACCTCGGACGCGTTCGAGCATCCCGTGGACGAAGGCTCCGAACCCTTCACGCCCGCGGGCTTCCCCGCCCCTGGCTACCGGTGGAAGACCTCACCCGAAGGGCATGTGACGCTGGAGTCCAGCCGCGATGGCCAGAGCGACGACACACGCGTCCCGCTGGACTCGTGCATTCAGGAACGACAGGGCCCCTTCACCCGGCTGGAGTGCTTCCCGGGCGCGCCGCACATCGCACCGGGCGACTCCCCTGGCGCATCCCTGCTCTACGTCGACCGGCGGCCACTCGTCGTCAGCTTCGCGGACTACGGCGAGGCCAGCACAGAGCTCGTCGCCTCGCTGCGCGTCGGCGGCGACACGCAGTACCTGGTCCACGTGGGGCTCAAGGGGCAGGCCGTCACCGGGCTGCTCTTCCGCGAGGGGAACGCGTGGCGCCTCCTCCTGCGCCCCGCGGACTATCCCGTCATCGGGTGTTGAAGCACGCGGCGACTACCAGCGCCGCTCCGGCTCCATGGCCGCGGGCCTGCGATTATCGGTGGGCTCCAGCCCGCTCGCCGTGGAGCACCGGCACACCTCACAGCCGCGCTCGCGGTCCATGGTGCAATTCACGCCGGTGACACAGGTGAGGTTCCGAGACTCGGCACAGCGCGTCTCGCCCCTCTTCTCCTCGCGCTCCGAACCGTGACGGCAGCCGGCCAGGGCCGCCGCTCCGACGGTCGCCAGCATCAGCCACCGCTGCCCACTGCTCCGCATCCACATCCGCGTCATCGCCCACCTCACGGCACTCATATCGAGCGAAGCAGCCAGCGGCCAGCGACCCTCACGCCTCCGGCGCGGGCTGCTCCGTCTGCTCTTCCGAGGACGTGCTGTGCTTGCGGCGCCAGCGCTCCACCATCAGCAGCAGCGACGGGAAGCCCAGCAACACGATGATGAGGTTGATGCCGAAGCCCAGGTTGGCCAGGTCACCAATGGAGTTGAGGCCCGGATGCTTCGCCAGGATGAGCGCGACGAAGCCGATGGCGCTCGTCAGCAGGCCGCCCATGATGGCCCGGCCTGTCTCCGCGTACACGGAGACGAAGTCCGCGCCGCGCTCGCCCAGCCGCTGCACCAGGTGCACCCCCGCGTCCACCGTGGTGCCCACCAGCACTGGCAGCACCATGATGTTGAGGTAGTTGAACTGCAGTCCCAGCAGCGACATCAGCCCCACCAGGCCGACGACGGACAGCAGCGTGGGCAACATGCAGATGAGCGCGGTGCGCAGCTTGCCCAGCGTCAGCCACATGGCCACCAGCACGCTCAGCACCGCCGCCGCGAGGATGCGCGGCCCTTCGCGCGACACCATGTCCAGGATGTCCGCCAGGATGAGCGCCTCACCCGCCGCCGACACCTGACTGCCGTCCGGCATCTGCAGACCACGCACTTCCTTGGCGAACTTCCGCGTGCCCTCGCCGTCCGACAGACTGACGCCACCGGCGTACACCAGCACCACGCCGCCCGTGCTGCCATCCAGGCTCTCGAACTGGTGCCGCACGCTGGTAGGCAGGGCCTCCTGGGTGAAGGGCTTCGCCTTCGCCATGTTCAGCGCGCGCACCAGCGTGTTGCGCGTGTCCTCGGGCAGCCGCTCCGGGTCCAGCTTCTCCAACTTCGCGGAGATGGCCTGGAGGATGGCCTGCTTCTCGTCCTGCCGCTTGGGGACCAGGTCATCCAGCGCGCCCACGAAGTCGATGGTGGACTCCTTCCCCCGCGCCGCCTTGCGCGCCTCCAACTGGCGCACCACCTCGCGCTCCATCTCCTGCGAATCGGTGAGCACCACCACCGGCGTCTGCGAGTAGCCCAGGATGTCGTTCACCTTCTGGTCCAGCACCGCTGACGCCTGCTTGTAGTCCTCCAGCGTGCGCGAGTCGTAGTTGAACGAGATGCGATACGCCTGTGACACCAGCGCCAGCACGCCCACGCCCACCACGATGCCCACGCCCCGGTAGGAGCGCGGCAGCCAGCGAGCCAGCAGGCTCAGCGGCCCGGCCGCCCCCTCTTGCTGCACCCGCGGCGACCAGCCGAAGCGCGTGGCCAGCCCCAGCAGCGCGGGCAGCAGCAGCACGTAGGAGAAGATGCTCACCAGCATGCCCACCGCGGCGATGATGCCGAACTCGCGGAACGCCCTGAACTCCGACATGGCCAGGCTGAGGAAGGTGAGCGCCGCCACCAGCGCCGCGATGAGCGCGGAGAAGCCGGTGTGCCGGAAGGACTCATCCACCGCTTCCTCGGAATTCATCCCCTCCGAGCGCAGCGTCGTGTAGCGCCCCAACAGGTGGATGCCGTGCTCCACGCCCAGACCGCCCAGCACCGCCGCGAGGAAGCCCGTCAGGAGGTTCACCTGCCCGTAGGCCAGCCCCACGAAGCCGTACGTCCAGCCCAGGCCCGCCATCACCGGCGCCATGGTGAGGCCCACCGACAACGCGCTGCGGAAGTGGAAGGCCAGGTACGCCAGCAGCAACACCATGGCCAGCGTGGACGCGCTCGCCAGGTCGCCAACGATGACGCGCTGCTGATCAATCTTCTTCTTGAAGGTACCGGTGACGGCCGTCTTGAAGCCGGGCCCGTACTTCGACAGGTCCTGCTGCGCCAGGAAGTCCTCCACCTGGCCCACGACCTTCTTCGAGTAGTTCAGGTCCGCGGCGCTGCCCCGGGGCTTCGCCATCAGCACCACCATGCGATCGGTGGGGTTGATGTAATAGAGGTCGCCCTGCCCGGAGAGGCGCTGGTTGGCGCGCCCGGTGTACTTCTGCTCGATGTCAGCGAAGTCCACGGACGGAGGGTCCTCCTCCACCAGCGAGACGAAGAGCGGATTGGCCTGCTGCTTCTCCCAGAGGATGCGCGCGTCGATGCGCTCCTGGATGGTCTCCAGGTCCTCGACGTCCACGTAGTAGAGCGAATGCTCGTCGAAGAAGGACCGGGGCCGCTGGTGGGAGACGTAGCGAATCTCCGACAGCGCCCCGAGCTTCGGCGCCATGTCGTCCGCGAAGCGCTTGAGCACCTCCGGATCCGCGCCCATCCCCACCACCACCACGTTGCCCTGACCGCCGAAGCGCTTGCGCAGCTTCTCGATGTCCTGAACGCTGGGGAAGTTCTTCGGCAGCAGGCCCACGAAGTCCGCGTTGAGCGTCAGCGTCCTGGCGAAGTACGCGCCGAGCACGGTGAGCACCAGAGCCAGGAGCAGCGCCTGGAAGGGCTTCCGGTGGTTCCGCACCGCCAGGCGGCCCATGGCGCCTTCGAACCGCTCCGACCAACGCTTCTCACTCATGCTTGCGACACCTGCATCTGTTGACTGGCCGAATCGCCGGACACCTTGGGCACGCGCTAACGGGAGAGTCAACGCGTTTATGCCGTGAGGCGGAAAGTAAGGCTGCGAATCACCTGCCTCATGTAATGCACTCCTTGAGCGAATGCTCGCCTGCTTGTGACACCCGACACGCCGCCGCCCTGGAGGATGTGACGGGTTGGATGGCCCCCATCCGCGCTGTTGGCTGTCCCTACCCGGTGGGCAGACAAGCGGACGTGGACGCCTGCATCGCACCCCCACCGTGGTCACGTTCCCCGGCGACACGGGCTCGCGCATGCGAGCACACGAGGGAGGGGAAGCCGCTCCGCCCTCCGCGCGACCGGGAGGTCCGGGGCCGCGGGTGGTGGCCGCGAGCCGATGATGGGACCGCATCCGAACGACACGACACCTCCGGGCGAGCCGCGTTGGATGGGGCGCGTGGAGCGCGCACTGGGCGCGATGGCCGCGCACAACCACCGGCGTCCGGTGTTGGCGTTGCTGCTGGCGCTGGTGCTGGCCGCCCTGGGTGGCTTCCTTGCGCGAGGACTGCACCTCAACGCCAACCTCGTGGACCTGCTCCCGTCCTCCTTCGAGAGCGTGCAGGACCTGCGGGAGCTGGAGCGCCGCTTCGGCGCGCTCGGCTGGGTGGCGGTGGTGGGGGAAGGCGCGGACCCCGAGTCCCTGAAGCGCTTCGCGGATGACCTGGCGCCCAAGCTGGAGGCCCTGCCCGGCATCCGCTTCGTCGAGGCGCAGCGCCCCGGCGCCTTCTTCCGCGACCGGGCCCTGTACTTCCTGTCGGAAGAGGACCTGCGGGAGGTGCACCGCCGCTTGGAGGCGCGGCTCCAGTGGGAACAGCAACAGGCCAACCCGCTCTACGTGCCGCTGGTGGAGGAGGAGCCGCCGTCCCTGGACTTCTCCGACCTGGAGGCGAAGTACGCGGGCGGGGCCGGACAGCGGCTGTCCACCAGCCAGGGTGACTACTACCTGGATGAGGGCCAGCGCCGCATCGTGCTCCTGGCCAAGCCGGACACCACGTCAGCGGACCTGGGCTTCTCGCGCAAGGTCACCGATGAGGTGCGCGGGCTGCTCGCCGCGCAGGACCTGTCGAAGTACGGGCCCGGCTTCAAGGTAGACATCACCGGCACCTTCCAGAAGAAGCTGGACCAGCAGAAGCAGATTGCGCGCGACATCGGCGTGGCCTCGGCGGTGGCCACCGCGCTGATGCTGCTCTACCTCCTCTTCCACTTCCGCAGCGCGCTGGCGGTGGGGCTGGTGCTGACACCCGTGGGCGCGGGCCTGGCGTGGACGTACGGCCTGGTGGCGCTCGTGTTTGGCGAGGTCAATCTCCTGACGGGCTTCCTGGGCGCCATCCTCGGAGGACTGGGCCTGGAGCACGGCATCCACCTGCTGGGGCGCTACCTGCACCTGCGCGGCGAAGGCCACACGTCCGAGGACTCCACGCGCGCGTCCTTCACACACACTGGCGGCGCGGCGCTCGTCTCCGCGCTGGTGGCGGCCGTCACGTTCTTTGTCCTGGGCACCTCGCGCTTCCGCGCGTTCCGTGAGTTCGGCGTCATCGCGGGCGTGGGCATGGTGGTGCTCATCGTCGCCTACGTGCTGGTGCTGCCCGCGCTGCTGGGCCTGGCCTCGCGCTGGGGGTGGACACCCCGGCGCTCCTCCGTCACCACCGCGCGCTCCCCCACGGGCCAACTGCTGTTGCGCCGCCGGCACGTCATCACCGCCGTGTCCGCCGTGCTGCTGCTAGGGCTGCTGAGCCAGACGGGGCGCGTGCGCTTCGACTTCGACTTCGGCTCGCTGGAGGACCAGGACCTGCCGTCCTTCACGCTGGACCGCGAGGTCAACCGGCTCATCGGCTATTCGCAAACACCGGTGGTGGTGCTCACCCAATCGCCCGAGGAGGAGCAGGCGATGGTGGAGCGGCTCCACGCGCGACAACGCGAGCGAGGCAAGGACTCCACCATCGACTTCGTGGCCTCGCTGTCCTCGCTGGTGCCCAAGGACCAGCCGCGCAAGCAGCGCGTCCTCCAGGACATCTCGCGGCTGCTGGAGCGCGTCCCGGAGGACCGGCTGGATGCACGGCAACGGGAGCAGGTGGCGTCGCTGCGCAGGCAGGCGGCCTCACCGCCCTTCACCCGTGACGACCTGCCGCCGAGCGTCCAGCAACAGTTCCTGGGCCGGCAGGGCACGTCGGGGGGCTTCGTCATGGTCTACCCGTCCGTGAACCAGTCGGACGGGAGGGCGGTCCGCACGCTGGCACGGGAGGTTCGCGGCGTGGGGACACCGGAAGGCACGCGCGTCTCCGCGGCCGGCGAATCCATGGTGATGGCGGACATCCTCGACATGGTGACGCACGAGGCACCACGCATCCTCGGCGGCACCACGCTGGCGGTATTGCTGGCCATGTGGCTGACGCTGGGCGGCCTGCGCATCGCCCTGCTGTGCATGGCGCCCACCGTGGTGTCACTGGTGGCGCTGCTGGGGCTGATGCCGCTGCTGGGACTGGAGTTCAACTACCTCAACATCCTCGTCATCCCGATTCTCATCGGAACGACGGTGGACGCGGGGGTGCACCTGCTGACGCGCTTGTCGTCACCGGGCCATGACTTCGTGTCGGTGTATTCGGAGACGGGGAAGGCCATCTGCGGCGGCTTGCTGACCAGCGCGATGGGCTTCGGTGCGCTCTTCCTCGCTGACCACCCGGGCCTCAACTCCATTGGCGCACTTGCCAATCTGGGCTTCGCCACCAACCTCCTCATCATGCTGGTGGCCTTCCCGGCCCTGCTGCTGGTGCTGTCGGAGCGCAGGCTGAAGCGCCATTCCGCCCGAAAGGAATCGCAGAAACGGGAGCCGCCGCGCCATTCGGGGCGCGGCGAGCCCACGCACGCAAGCTGAAACACACACACCCACGACGGAGGGAGCAGCATGGCGAAGCAGATGAAGCGGGGTTGGATGTGGGCCGGAGCACTGGCGGGTACCCTGGCGTTGGGAACCGCGTGTAGCGCGACGGAGGCTCCGGTGCAGGTGGCGCAGGTGGACCCGTCCACCGGACAGACGGTGACGCCGGGCACCGCGCCGGGCAACACCACGCCGGGCACGGGCCCCGGCACGACGCCGCAGACGGGCTCGACGAACACGAACCCCAACACCCTGCCCCCGGCGACGAACCCCAACACCCTGCCCCCGGGAACGTCCACGACGACGCCGGGCACGGGCGGCTCCGGCGCTACGGGCACCACGCCCTACAACACGGGCGCGGAGGGCGCCACGTCCACCGTTCCGGGCACCACGCCCTACAACACGGACGCGGGCACGGGCGGCTCCGGGGTGCTGCCCACGCCAGGCGTCGGCACCACGCCCGAATTCGGCGCCCCGACGGGCACCGGGACGTCCAACACCGTCCCCGCGCCTTCCGGCGTCGTGAACGACGGCGGCACCGGCTTCTAGCCCTCGCGGCGTCACCCTGAAGCAGCGCCCCATCCGGCACCGCGGGACTCGCGGCGCCGCGGATGGGGCGTTGCCATGCTGGACAGGCGCGTCCGCGCCTGCTTTGTCCGCGGGCATGGAGACCCTCGTGACGCGCGTGTTGTCGCTGCGCGTGGGCATGCCCCGGGAGCTGGGCGTGGCCGGCGCCGCCTCGCCGCTGGAGCGGCCCTGGACCAGCGCCATCTTCAAGGAGCCGGTGACGGGCCCGGTGTGGCTGTCACGCACGGGGCTCGCCGGAGATGGGCAGGCGGACCGCAAGGTTCACGGCGGCCCGGAGAAGGCGGTCTTCGCCTATCCCGTCACACACTACGACTTCTGGCGCGAACGCCTGGCGCGCGCCGACGTGGGCCCCGGCGCCTTCGGTGAGAACTGGGTGCTCTCCCAGGTCACGGAAGCGGACGTCTGCATCGGAGACGTGCTGCGCGTGGGCGGCGCACGCGTGCAGGTATCCCAACCTCGCCAGCCCTGTTGGAAGCCCGCGCGCCGCTGGGGACAGCGCGACCTGTCGCTGCTGCTCCAGCAGACCGGCCGCACCGGCTGGTACTACCGCGTGCTGGAGGAAGGGCCCGTCCAGGAAGGCGACGCGGTGGCGTTGCTCGAGCGGCCCTTTCCCACCTTCACCGTCGCCTTCGCCAATCACGCCATGCACGGCCACGCGCCGGAGGACGCCGCGCTGCTGGCGGAGTGTCCCTTGCTGACGCCGAACTGGCGTGACTCGCTCCGCAGACGCGCGCAGGGCAACCGCGGAGACGACCGCCCGCGGCTGGTGGGCCCCAACAGCGCCGACTGAAAGACATTGCCCGCACCGCAAGCCGTCCCCGCGTCCCATTTCCGCCGCCGCCTGAAGGGCAGGCGGCCATGGGAGGGGCCTCTAGCAGACCGCCCGTCGGCTGCTCACGTTCCCGGCCAGCAGCAGTCAGACACAAACCGACCGGAGAACGAACCATGACGAAGTTCCTCAAGACGAAGGCCGTCCTTGCCTCTCTCGCCGCCGGTGCGCTCGCGTTTGCCACCGCCTGTAAGTCCGACTCGGGCGCGACCCGAGAAACGACAGACACCACTGACACCAGCGGCATGGGCACGATGAGTGACCCGAACACCGGCACGAGTACAGACACCAGCACGGACACCACGACACCACCTGGCACGGGCGGCACGGGCATGGATGACCCGGCCCTGTCGCCCGATTCGGAGACCGTGGACCCCAACGCGGACCCGACGCTGAACCCAGGCACCGGCGGCACCGGCACGGAGGTGGACCCGAACCTCGACCCGGACATGAGCAGCGAGCCGGGCACGGGCGGCGCGGGTGACGTGGAGCCGCTCGACAACACGGGCACCGATGAGCTGGATGCCGATGACGACTCCAGGCTGGATCCGGGTACCGGCGGCAGCGGCATGACGGACCCGGACACCCGGATGACGCCGCCCACGCCGCTCCCGGAGACGGGCTCGACGCGCTAGGCCGGCCCTCACTTCACCGCAACAAGAGGATGCCCGCGGAGACCGTGCCGCGGGCATTGCCCTTTGTGGCGCAAGACACGACGGCGAAAGAAGAGATGATGCCCGCGGCGCCTGTGCCGCGGGCATCGCCCCGTGTGTCATCAGCGTGGGACTCAGCTCACGCTGAAGCCCGGATACGGCTGCGGTGACTTCACCGGCTCGATGATGCGTTGGCTGCCACCCGTTCCCGGCGTGCCGGCGGGACCACCCTCCGGCTGCAGCGCGGGCGGACTGCCGCGCGGCGAGCGCTGCTCGTCCTCGGTGTCTGCATTCCGGTCAGGCGCGGTGGGGACGGCTTCAGGTGGAATGTGCAACACGTCCTTCTTGCTCATGGCGGCCTCCTTTCCTCCAACCTGGGGCCCCCCTCCGAAATGGGCACCTGGCATCTGGCCGCCTGCCCGAACGGATGCTTATGACTTTCTCTTGGAGACCCGCACACGGCCCGCCGTATGGATGAACCCACGCCTGCCGTGCGTGACCACGTTGAGGACGAGCGGGCAGCCACTGCCCGTCAGTGGCACCTTCAAGGAGAGCCACGCTGAAATAGTCAAACGAACCTGAACCTCGGTTCAAAAGCTGGGTGGGATGCGATGAGCGTGAAGTTGGCATTGGCCGGCAGGCGACGGAGAAGCGAACACCTGTTCTCTCCTCCTGAGGGCCCCATCCCCTGGCTCCAGCGGATGTCGTCGTGGTTCCACGAGCACCATGGCGAGCTGCTCGAAAGCGTCGTACTGGGCACCAGCCCCCTGGGTGCCCCCACGCTCCGGCTGCGGCTGCATCCGGCAGCGGGCGAGGTCGTGTTGGCGGCCACCTCGGGCGCCCACGTCTCCGTGTCCGCGGAGACGTCCGCCGTGGGCCCCGGCTACCACCGCTTCCTCTGCGACACGCTGAGAGCCATGGGTGACGCGCTCGGCATCCTCTGGGCGGAGGGTCGCGCGTCCTCGAAGGGGGGTGACCCCACCGGCTACTTCCACACGGGAGACGCCGGGCCCGTGGATGTGCACATGCTGGCGTCGCTCCAGGAAGCCGTGGGGTGGGTGCTGCGCATGCGCCGTCAGGGCGAGTCCGGCTTCGCACTGTCCATGCGCTTCGGCCACACCTTCGAATATCCCGGTGCGCTGCTGACGCCGCTGGGGCCTCGCGACGCGCGCTGGCTGGTGGACGTGTACGAGGACCCGCGCAGGGGCATCGACGTGTTCCCCTGGTGGACGCCGGGCATCGACGCGCGCATGCGGCTCAATCGCGCGCGGTGCCGCCTGTGGACGGACGTGGTCTGGCGCCCACCGCTGCTGGACGACGAGCGCCACCTGATGCGCGATGTGGCCCGCCTGCTGGAGCAGGCCTGGCGCGAGGACCCGTCCCTGCCCTATCCGTGGCGGGAGTGGCAGGAGGTGCTCGGCTTCCTGGGCGTGGGAGGCACCCTGGCCGAGGAAGTCCACCAGCGCGCCTCGCAGGCATCTGGCGGCCCGCCCATGGGCTACCGGCGCGGCGAGGTCCAGGTGGCGCTGCCAGCGGGCTGGGAGATTCGCATCCCAGGGTCGCTCGCGGAGGCGTACCTCCAGGATGGAACATGGGTGGCCCGGGACCATCGGCGCAGCGTGCGCTTCGTCCCCTTGGAGGACGGTGGCGCCGACAGCCTCATGCCCTCCTTCATGGAGCGCCGCGCGATGGACCTGGAGCACCACGGCAAGCGGGTCAGCGGACGGGCCTCACTCCGCATGGAGCCGGGCGAGTGCCGGCTGACCGCCCTGTGTACCTCGGGCAAGCGCCGCGCCCTGTGTGTGGTGAGCTTCGACGACCCGGACGAGCAGGACTGGGCGCTGGGGACCTGGCGCTCACTGGACCACGCTGTCGCCGCGTGACGCTTGCCAGCCCAGAGGTGCCATCCCACATTGGGCAGGCCTTTCCATCAGAATCGAGAGCCTGCAATGAGTAGGGAAGTCTGGCCGGGCAAGCCCTGGCCTCGTGGCGCCACCTTCGATGGTTCAGGGGTCAACTTCGCCATCTACTCCCAGGTCGCGACGCGCGTGGAGGTCTGCCTGTTCGACCCCGCGGCCCCGGCGCGCGAAATCGAACGGTTCGGCCTGCCGGAGTCCACGGACTTCGTGCACCACGGCTACGTGCCGGGCCTGGAGCCAGGCACGCTCTACGGTCTGCGCGTTCATGGCCCGTACGAGCCCGCCAAGGGCCACCGCTGCAATCCGCACAAGCTGCTGGTGGACCCCTACGCCAAGGCGCTCTACGGCGACGTGGACTGGCGCCAGCCGGTGTTCGGCTATCCACTGGGGCACGAGCAGCAGGACCTGGCGCGAGACGAACGCGACAGCGCGGCGGGCGTGCCCAAGTCCGTGGTGGTGAGCGACTACTTCGACTGGGGCAATGACCGGCGCCCGGACATCAGCTGGCGCAAGACAGTGCTGTACGAGGCTCACGTGCGCGGCCTCACCATGCGCCACCCCGGCGTGCCCGAACACCTGCGTGGCACCTACGCGGGCTTGGCCTGCCCGCCCGTCATCGAGCATCTGCTGAAGCTGGGCGTGACGTCGGTGGAACTGCTGCCCGTGCATGCCTTCGCGGACGACTCGTTCCTCGACGACAAGAAGCTGTCCAACTTCTGGGGCTACAACACGCTGGGCTACTTCGCGCCGGAGCAGTACTACGCCAGCCGCAAGACGCCCGGCGCCGCCGTCGCCGAGTTCAAAGCGATGGTGAGGGACCTGCACGCCGCGGGCATCGAGGTCATCCTCGACGTCGTCTACAACCACACCTGCGAGGGCAACCACCTGGGGCCCACGCTGTCGCTCAAGGGCATCGACAACGCGAGCTACTACTGGCTGATGCCGGACGGGCGGCACTACCTGGACTTCACCGGGTGCGGCAACAGCATCAACGCGTCCAACCCGCAGGCGGCGCGGCTCATCATCGACAGCCTCCGCTACTGGGTGACGGAGATGCACGTGGACGGGTTCCGCTTCGACCTCGCCACGGTGCTGGGCCGCACGGGCGAGGGGGCGTTCGACCGCAACGCGGCGCTGTTCCAAATCATCCACCAGGACCCGGTGCTCGGCCGCGTGAAGCTCATCGCCGAGCCCTGGGACGTGGGCCTCGGCGGCTACCAGGTGGGCGGCTTCCCCCCGCCCTGGCGCGAGTGGAACGGCAAGTACCGGGACGCACTGCGCCGCTTCTGGAAGGGGGATGAGAACCTCGCCAGCGAGATGGGCTACCGGCTCACGGGCAACGCGGACCTGTACGCGGAGGCACGCCGGCGGCCCCAGGCGAGCATCAACTTCGTCACCGCGCATGACGGCTTCACGCTGCACGACCTGGTGACGTACAGCCACAAGCACAACGAGGCCAACGGCGAGCACAACCGTGACGGCGCGGACGACAACCAGTCGTGGAACTGCGGCGTGGAGGGTGAGACGGACCAAGCGGACGTCATCGCCCTGCGCGAGCGGCAGAAGCGCAACCTGCTGGCCTCCCTCTTCCTGTCCACCGGCATCCCGATGATTGTCGCGGGTGACGAGATGGGCCGCACGCAAGGTGGCAACAACAACGCGTACTGCCAGGACAACGAGCTGTCGTGGGTGGATTGGAACCTGGATGAGCGGCGGCGGAAGCTGCTGGAGTTCACGCGTAAGCTCATCCACTTCCGCCACCGCCAGCCGGTGCTCCAGCGCCGCCGCTTCTTCAAGGGCCAGCACCTGTGGGACTCCGAGCACAAGGACCTGACGTGGTTCCGGCCGGATGGCTCGGAGATGAAGGCGGAGGACTGGGAGAAGCCCTTCGTGCGCTCGCTGGCGTTCCTCCTGGGCGGCGACGCCATCCCCACGCCGGACGAGCGCGGGCAGCGCATCATCGGCGACGCGCTGCTGATACTGCTCAACTCACACCATGAGCCGGTGACGTACAAGCTGCCCCCCACCGCGCAGGGCCAACGCTGGGAACTGGAACTCTGCACCACCGACGACAACCGGGGACCGGAGCCGGTGAAAGGTGAGACGTTCGAGCTCATCGGCCGCTCGCTCGCGGTGTTCCGGCAGGTCGAGGACTGATTTCACGATGGCCCCTCCCAACACAGGAGGGCCATTTATCTGTTCAAAGCAGCTCACTCACGAACCAAACAACCAGAAGCGAGCCCTGAACACACTCAAACTCCCACACAATCAAAACCAAAAAGAGCCAAGCGCCACTCAACACCCAACAAAAACACTACCACCACAATCAAAACCCAAGCCAATCGAGCCAAAAACTACCGCACCCCAAAACTACAAACAACCCATCCGTCATCAGGCTGTGGCCGAACCAACAATGGAAGAACTTGCTCAGCCACCACCGCACGCTCGGGGGTCTCCAACAAGAACAAAATAGGCCCCTGAGCACCCGGCACCAGATGCTCAGCAATCAACTCATTAACGAACGAAACAAGAGCACCTGAACTAAGACCGGCATCTTCTCGACTATACACCTCAGCCAAACCTAAAACATCTCGATAAATCACCCCCAACTGTCCAAACATCGAAAAAATACGCCTGCGCGTAGTTGTTCCATACTCAAAATTCGGCACTGCCCTCAGGTCCATAACCCATCGCGGCCGGACCGTACGCAACAATGATTCAACAGCCCCGGCGCGAGCTGAAGACATATCCACAACACCTAACAGAGCAGGGTCGGGAAACAACCACCCCTGAGCCGAATGCACCACACGCTTAACTACCTGCGCACTCCGCTGTCCTACATTCTCGACAACGGGGCGCACATACACAGGCACCTTCCTGCCATCTCCCATATTCGCAGGGGTGTCTACCGTTCGCTCTCCGGCAATAAGCTTTAGGTACGAGCTTGCCCCACCGCTACCCATGGGCGTCCTCCCCCCCTCCGATTAGAGCCGCTTCCAGTTCAGCATAACTCCCTTTCTGAATATCCCAAGCAGACTCCCAATCCGGCTCACCAAACTGAAGTTCTCCAGTCAGTTCGCTCTTGAGTTCTCGGTCTTTCAAAAAGGCTCTCGCATACATACGGGGAGCCACTCCAGTAAATGGCCGAAAGAGAACCTTTCGTTCTATCGGCTCACTATTTGCGCTTTTCTGATTTTGCTCCAACTCCAGAACAGAGCTTGGCGACACCCAGCCTTCAGACCTCATCGTAATAGAGTCATCATGAAGCGCAAGCGCACGACTTTTCGGATATGGCTCAATATACTGAACCTCATCAATACCTGCCGCAACAATATGACGCGCACAGTAGTGGCAAGGAAATGTAGTAACATAAAGACGCCCCCCCACCGGGGACACGCCTTGACGAGCGGCACCAAGCAGAGCATCCATTTCGGCATGAACCGCACGACTAAACTCAATCAAGCCGCCTATTCGAGACTTACGAAGAATCCCCTTAAGACTCTCGCGTGACTCACCTACGAGCTCCCTAAACTGAGGAACATCTCTAAGTAATTCATCAATTATCTCATTCTGCTCTCTGGTGTTGCTGCAATAAGGAACTTGCTCTCCTAGCTTTCTGTATGCACACCGATGGTCCTGCTCTCGCGCCCCCGGAGTAGCCATCTCCTGGCCATAAACCCCTCCCCCTCCTCGTGGCACCTCATTCGCTCCGGTTGAGACAACGCTCCCCTTCTTATCAACAAGAGCAGCCCCTACCTGTCGCGACAAACATGCGCTACGCATCTGAGCGCCATATGCCACATTCATGGCCATCTCATGAACCTCTGGCCGAACCACTTCTGCATGCGTAACAATCTCAACCAACCTCATCAACTGACGAGGAATATCCCAATCCTCGTTTGAGTTTCGACCATCCTTCTGTATGCGACTCTCGCTATTGTCGAGAAAGTAGTCGGCCAAATGAAAGGCATCCGATACGCGCTGACCATATTTCTCTTTGGCCTTTGCATCCCTCTCCATAAACTTCTCAACGCTCGTACGTCCCGAGTCCGAATACTTATCATTCAAGAGGCGATCTTTTCGGACGTCTTCCTCACAAACAACCCCAATGAGAGCAAATGCGTTCCGATATACACTTCGCAAAAGATGCGCCTCAGCGGGGTGACGAATTGCATCCAGAATATAGGCTCGGCGCTTACCATCTGGCTTAACAGGCCCATCATCAACAGCGGCGTTCTGCTTACCTGCGCGAGCTTTTCGAATACTAAGAATTAACCTTCTTGCGACTTCAGCTAGATCTTGCTTCCGCATTGCATCGCCTAGATCTTGAAGTCGCTCAGAAAAAATCAACTCGGCCGTCGTCGGCTCATTAATCTCATGACCGTTTGAGAGAGCCCACTCGACGATTTCGCGGCGCGCCTTTAGGAGCGTCACATCGTAAGGACCACCAGGCAACGAAGAGGCCGACAAAACTTCCTTCAGCTTCTTAGCGACCGTTGTCGTACCCGATCCGACATGGCCGACCACGGCGAAGACCAGTTCATTGGCCACCTGCTCCTTGATTTTCTTCTGTGCACCAGGAGTGGAGGACCCTCTCGGCTTCGTCAAAGCGATGGCAGGCTCGTTCACCATGATATCGACACGGTAAGCCACTTCCCCAGAGGAGAGGAAGGCCAAGAAGTAAAGTTGCCCACACGGTATTGACAAGCCCCTGGGGACTCGTGCCGACACTAGGGGCAATGGTGCGAGTTCCGGACAGCAACAAGCCTGTAAGAAACAGGAAGGCATGTTGCTCGGCACGGTCGCCACGCAGATCAGCACTCGCTCATCACACTAGCGACCGCTGGCGAACAACATGTGGGACACTACGAAATAGTAGAATCGCTCCGTCAGTTCGGGAACACGGAGCAACCGTGCTCTATGGTAATCCACCTGGA
Source organism: Myxococcus sp. AB036A (assembly GCF_006547355.1). NCBI lineage: Bacteria > Pseudomonadati > Myxococcota > Myxococcia > Myxococcales > Myxococcaceae > Myxococcus > Myxococcus sp. AB036A. The sequence goes on from NZ_VHLC01000067.1 coordinate 28,625, forward strand.
GTCTAGCAGGCGAAGTGTCGGTAAGCAGTCATGTCCCTTTCCCACGAGCAGGCTGTCAAGCAGGTATACGAGGAGATTGCCTCGGCCTACGAGGCGCTCTTCCCCGTCCTGCACCGGTATGAGGAACGGGTGGAGCGGTTCCTCGCGGCGGTGGTGGCGCCCGGCGCCCGCGTGCTCGACGTGGGGTGCGGGCCGGGGCTTCACACCCGGGGACTGGACGCCTCCATCGCCGTGGTTGGCACCGACCTCTCCGAGGACATGCTCGCGCTGGCTCGGACAGCACGGCCGGGTGGCGCGTGGCATGTACACAGCTACCACCAGCCGATTCCTCCTGACTGGGGCCGATTCACCGTCGCGCTCGCCATTGGCTGCCTGGACTTCTGCGACGACCTGCCGCGCGTGCTGAAACACCTCGCGGAGGCGCTGGAGCCGGGCGGCAAGCTGCTCTTCACCGTGCTGGAGCGGCGGCCGGGGTTGGACGGGCACGAGGCGCCCGTGCAGCCGATTCAAACGGCGGGGCCGGCGGTGACGCTGCACCTGTACTCCTTCGAGGAGACCGCCCGGGCCGTCACGGAAGCAGGGCTACTCCCACGCACGTACGTGCATGCGCCCGGCTGGGTGCAGCTCACGGAACAGCGGACCATGTGGTTCGGGTGGTGGGAGGTGGAGCGGCGCTGAGCGCGTGGCTCCAGGACCGCACTTCCGGTGCCAGAGGGCCACAGCCCGGCCACTCCAAGGTGTGCACGAGGCTTGCACTGGACTCCTCCCAGGAGGCATCGACACGTGATTCGGCTGCGTTGGACCTGCATCGGGGCGTCTCTGCTGGCAATGGCCGTAGGCTGTGCGGAGGCCCCCCTCCGCGACGACACAACGCCGCCGAGCGTTTCGATTGCGCTCGTGGAGGGCGGATGCGACCCGGAAACGAACTTCCGGTGCCTGTGCGTAGGGAACGCCGGAGACGCGGCGCCCCATCTTCAGGAGATCGGCGTGGACCTGGACGCCCTGCAAGAGAACGGTTGGCCGTGCGTACCGGGTGACTTCGACCAGGACGGAGAGCAGGACTATGCCTTTCCGGGCGAGGGCTACTCGTGCAACGGGCCCGTCCCGGTGCGGGTGCTCTTCACGCGAGGCGGGCACCTGCGGGAAGTCCAGACGCTGCCGCGCAAGTTGAGCTGCCTTCAGCGCTACGTCTCCAGTGACGCGTCCCTGCCCCCGGGACAAGGACTGGTCGACTGGGGTGAAGGGAATGCCACCTGGCTCTACCGGTTCGACGGTAAGGGTTGGCTCGCCACCTCCCATCTCTCCGAGGCGCACTGATTCGGTACAACCGGAGCACACCGCGCCAGGTCCCAGGCCCGCCTCGGCGTGCTGCTCGAACCCCTTCACTCCGACGCGGCATCGCCGCTGCTGAGGCATTTTGACGATGACGCTTCTTTCCCCTCGTTGGCTTTGCGCCGGTGCTCTTCTCATCACCCTGAGCACCGCCTGCACCCGAACCACGCCGGCCGCGGCGGTGGAGCGGAACATCCCCGTGGAGGCGCAGTCCCAGGGTCCGGACGAGTACGTGCTGGCGGATGACGTGAGCGTGCGGAAGCTGGCGCCTGGCGTGTGGTTGCACGTCACAGTGGTGACGCTGAAGCCATTCGGCCGCGTCTCCACCAACGGGCTCATCATCGAGGACGGTGAAACGTCCTTGCTGGTCGACACGGGCTGGGATGCACGGCAGGGCGCGCTGCTGCTCGACTGGGCCCGGGACACGCTTCGGCGTCCGGTCCGCACGGCGGTGGTGACGCACTTCCATAAGGATCGCCTCGGCGGTGTTCCGGCGCTCGTCCCGCATGGCATCCCCGTCCATGGCTTGGAGGAGACGGCACGGATTGCCACGTCCCTGGGCCTGCCAGGCCCCACGGAGACCTTCGCCGAGACGAGCACGGTGGGCTCTCTGGAACTCTTCTTCCCGGGGGCGGGCCACGCGAAGGACAACATCGTCGTGTGGCACCGGGACAGCGGCGTGCTGTTCGGCGGCTGCTTCGTGAAGGACGGCGCCTCGACGAACCTGGGCAACGTGGCGGACGCGGACGTGGCGGCCTGGCCCGCGAGCCTGTCGCGGACGCGGCAGCGGTTTCCGGAGGCGCGCGTGGTGGTCCCGGGGCACGGACTGCCCGGTGGGCCGGAGCTGCTGGGCCACACGGAAGCGCTGCTCCGCTGAGCGGCCTCGCGGAGCAACCGGGCAGGCGCGGGCGATGTGACGGTGCCTCGCCCGCACGGGCAGGAGCGTTGGCCAACACACCGTGGTGGGTCGCTCCACGCTCGCTCGCCTGCCGTTGAAGGTCTGTCCCTGGACATTCCCACACGGCTCCAGGGTTCACAGACATGGGCGCGAGTCCTTGCCGTTCCTACCGTCCCGCGGAGAAGCACGGGCCAATGGGCGTAGGGGACGGAGGGAGACATGAGGCTTGTGGCTGCGGTGTCGCTCGCGATGGTGGCGAGCGCGTGTACCTCGGTGCGGATGGAGCAGCGGGACGGTTGCTGGGTGAAGCAGACCCGGGCCTTTCCCTCCACGCTCAAGGAGGAAGTGGGGCCCTGCGCTCGGCCCGTGCCCGTGTGGTCCGAGGACCGGCTCACGCGGCTGGTGCAGGAGTGCGTGATGCACACGGACTACCGCTGGCAGAGCACGGCACTGGTGGCGTGGAACCGGAGTGAACCCCTGCCGGAGCGGGAGTCCGAGGAGAAGGTCCTCGCGGCCTGCATGGCCCGGGCGGAGACCATCCTGAACACGGAGAAGGGCGCGCTGGAGCAGCGGCTGAGCGAGGTGGCGCAGGAGCGGGACACGCTGAAGGCGAGCATCGAGAAGGAGCGCAACCAGCATCAAGCCACCCTCACGGAGCAGCTCACGCGTCACGACGCCAGCATGGAGCGGGCGCGCAACCAGATGCATGAGAGCAACAGCCTGCTCGCGGAGGCGTTGGGTGAAGCAGCGAAGAAGCCCGCGCCATCCGCGGTGGCGACGGCCACCTCCACGTCCAGCAGCGAGGGACTGGCGAACACGCAGACCGACTCCACGCAGCGCAGCGACGCGGCGCTCCGGGGTGACGTGTCGTCCTCGGCACGACGGAGCTCGTCGTCACAGGGGACACAGACCGCGCCACCGCCGAAGGTGATGAAGCCCATCATCGACACGGACACGCCGCCCATGTGCGAGCTGTCTTCGGCGACGATGGCGAAGGCGAATCAGTCGCGGTCGTCCTCGGGGAAGAAGCGGCCCGGTGCCCGGAACGCGGCCGAGTGCACGCAGATGAAGCCTGAACCATCCTTCCAGCCCGCCGAGCCGGAGGAGGCCATCCTGGCGACGCCCGCGCAGCAGACGGCGAAGGCGCCCATCCCACTGGTGCCCCAGGACGCTGACGCCGTGAAGTAACGCCGGGTCACACCACTGCGGGGCCGCCCCTTCACACGAAGTGGGCGGCCTCCAGTGCATACCCCTGCGCACGCATCGCCTGCAGTGTGTCGCGGAGACGCGGGGAGATGAGCAAGCGCGGCTCGGGCCTCAGTTCTCCACGCCGGTCACCAAACAACTTATCGGTCACCCACAGGTCAGCGCCATCGTGGCTGGCTCGGTCGACGTACAGCTCCGAAATCTGGTTGAGGCCAGCAGTGTGTCCCGAGGGGCAGCGGAATACGTTGCGCTCGTCGAGGTCGAACGGATTGTTTCCCGCCACCGTCCTCGCATTCAGCGTCAGGGGCTTCGAAGTGACGACAAGCTGGAACCAATCCGAAGGCAGGAGCTTGCCTCTCCCCTGATGAAGTACCGGCCGGAACTCCGCACCGCGAAGACCGTGCATCTGGAAGGCCGACGCGAGCCGTGATGACACCACTACCTCTCCAGCGAGGGTCTGGGCGATGTCCTTGCCCTTCGGAATGCGTCGGGTGTCGAGAATGAGGTCGGAGACTTGCCGAGCGCCTGCGCCACAGTGCCGGCAGGTGGATGACTCATCATACGCAGTACCGCACATGGCTCCTGTCGGCTCGAAGTACGAGCGAACGATGAGATTGAGCCCCTCCGCGGCTTGAAGCTCCCGTGCCGTGTAGCGCCGGTGCAGGCGCCAGGACATGAAGAACGCGCCACCCTGCTTCGCGTAAGCGTGGTTGAGCTGTGCAATCCGTGCGACGCAGGCATCGTCGACGGGCAACACCACCTTGCGGATGGAGCCACCCAATGAGACGCCGAGCCCCGGGTCAAGGTGCTCCCGAGCATCCCGCTCGGCGATTCTGAACTCGATGGTCTCTCGCATGCTCAAGGCGTGATGCCAATCAACTGGGGGATGGGATACTCGGAGTAGACCTCCAAGAGAATCTTTTGAAGCTCCTGCGGTGTGGGGCGACGCCCCTGACCATACGGCCAGGCTCGGCGGAACTGCTGCGTCACGGCTTTGTGGTACGCGGTCGGCAACCGGTACGTCTGCCCGTTATTCGCGCCGCCCAGGTACAACGGGATGAAGTGGTGGTTCTCGTACCCAATGCTGTTCGGGTAGGTCGCTTGAGCCGCCTGCAGCCGCTGCTGATAGACCTGCCGAGCCTGGACGACCACCGCATGGTCCGCGCCCCGGCGAGCAGCGACCTGGGTCTGCATAGTTGATGGCCGAGGGTTGAGCGCTGGCGGCTGGCGACTCGGGCGACCTCCTCCTCGTCTCACGGGCCGAAGCGCGAGTGGCTCTGTTCCGGAGTACCCAGCGCCTTCATCCCACTCCAGGGGAAAGAAGGCACCGAAGGACTCCCCGTGCCCTTCAGTTGGCGGCGCCACGACATAGGCAGCGCCCGTCTCCAGCGATGACGAAGCCTCCCTTCCGGCGACACAGGCCCACTGGAGCAGAAGCAGTGCGACGCCCATCGGAACAAGTCTCGACTGACGCAATGGAACCACTCCTCGCGCATGCGAATAGGAAGGCTTTGCGCCCGACTTCCGATGCCTGGGTCCCGATGCGGAGCGCGACCCGCCCATTCCAGCATGTGCAAGGGCAGCCTGGACACCGGCGCCTTTCGCCATGTCAGACTCCACGCCGCGTGCCGTCGCTCGACCTCGGCGGAATCCAGAGGCGTCACGGGGCTGTCCCCGGGCTCCCAACTCCGGGCAGGGGCGCGCTGCGTCCAGGTGCCGGCGAGGGTGTTCCCGGGTCCATCGCTCGCAGTGGTTTCCTCAATTCGGACCGCCCGGCCGGGCCCCCGTCGGGTCCAACAGGAAGCAGGCGCCAGATGCGCCTGGCTCCGAACTAGCTCACTGGTAGAGCACAGGTCCAAATCCTGCGGAGAAGGTTCGATTCCTTCGTTCAATCCAGAGGGTTCCGCCGCGAGCTGACGTGAGCGCGGGTCCACCGCCTCCCACTCCTCCCACCTCGATGCCCGGCGTTCCGCCAGGGCGACAAGGTCCCTTCCGAGCCGTCAGCGGAAGCCCCTGTCGCCGTCCGCGGAGGTGCCCGGCACGCAGGCGCGAGCAGCCAGGAAGCGGCAGGACAGGCAGTCCGCGCTCCACGTCCGTGAACGGTGGGGCCCTCACTTTTCAGCAGTACCCGGGACACGCGCGACAACGCGCACTGAAACGTCCCGGTTCTTCAAGCTCCCCCGGAGGGGGAAAGGAGGTGCGCGATGAGCATCATGCGTGTGGATATCGGGCAGAATGAGCGGGCGTTCGTGCTGGTGGACGAGAAGCCGGAGCGCTACCTCGTTCCCGGCCGGTACTGGCTGCTTCACCCCTTCCGAAAGGTGCGGCTGGTGCGCGTGAGCACCGAGCAGCCGCTCGTCCAACTCGACCCGGCGTTCCTGGCCCTCGTGCCGGAGACGGACCTGCAGGTCGTGGAGCTGAGCGCCGATGAGCGCGCCATCCTCTTCCACAAGGGCCGCCCCGTGCGGTGGCTCGGCCGGGGCCTGCACCAGGTGTGGACTGTGGAACGCCTTCCCAGCCGCCAGCTGACGCCCGGCGCGCCCACCGTGCACGTGGAGCGCGTGGACACCTCGGGTGTCACCACGGCGCCACTGCGTGACGACGTGCGTGCCCTGGTCCCCGCCAGCGACTACACAGAGGCCACCGCCACCGAGGGCTCCGTCGTGCTCCGCTACGTGGATGGCGTGCTGGACGCCGAACTTCCTCCGGGCCGCCACGCCGCGTGGACCGTCGCCCGCAAGGTGCAGCTGGCCGTCATCGACCTGCGCGAGCGCCTGCTCCACGTCACTGGCCAGGAGGTGATGACGAAGGACCGCGTCACGCTGCGCCTCAACCTGTCAGCGGCCTTCCGCGTCTCGGACGCGCGTCGGCTCGCTGTCGTGTCCCGCGCTCCGGATGACGTCCTCTACCTGGCCATGCAGCTGGCCGCGCGCGAGGCCGTGTCGGAGCGGACGCTGGATGAGCTGCTCGCCTCGCGAGAAGCCGTGGCCGAAAGCCTCTTCACCCAGGTGAAGGACCGCGCCCACACGGTGGGCCTGGACCTGCTGCGCTTCGGCATCAAGGACGTCGTCCTCCCGGGTGAGATGAAGGAGCTGCTCAACCGCGTCATCCAGGCGCAGAAGGAAGCGGAGGCCAACGTCATCCTGCGGCGTGAGGAGACGGCCGCCACCCGCTCCATGGCGCAGACAGCCAAGGTGCTGGCGGAGAACCCGCTGCTGGTGCGCCTCAAGGAACTGGAGGCCTACAAGGACCTCGCGTCCAAGGTGGGGCAGGTGCACCTCGTCCTCGGCGAGGGCGCAGTGCCCACCCTGCAGCTCAAGAGTCACTGACTCGCGAATCAATCTCGGGTTAGCCTCGCGGCCCCACACCCGCGAGGAGCCCGAGATGTCGTCTTCGAACCACTACGTCCCCAACCTGCGCGATATCGAGTTCAACCTCTTCGAGTTCCTCGATATCGGCCGAGCCTCGCTGGGCCACGCACCCTTTGGGGACCTGGACGAGACGGCCGCACGCCAGATGCTCCAGATGTTCGCCCAGCTCAGCACCAACGAGCTGGCCCAGAGCTTCGAGGAGCCGGAGCACAACCCGCCGAAGCTCGAGAATGGCGAGGTGACGCTGCCTCCCGGACTGAAGAAGGCGATGAACGCCTTCTTCGATGCGGGCATGCACCTGCTGGAGCAGCCGCCACACCTGGGCGGCCTGGGCGCGCCGCCCTCCCTGGGCTGGGCCGCGTTCGAGCTGCTGGTGGGCGCCAATGCCTCGCTGGCCTTCTACACACTGGGCAACCTGCTGGCGCGCATCATCGACCGGCTGGGCACGGACGCGCAGAAGCAGCGCTTCCTGCCGCACATGCTGGACCGTCGCTGGGGTGGCTCCATGGTGCTCACCGAGCCCGACGCCGGCAGTGACGTGGGCGCCGCCCGCACCAAGGCCCGCCGCGTCTCTGACGACGTCTGGGAAATCGAAGGGGTGAAGCGCTTCATCACCAACGGTGACTCGGACATGTCCGAGAACATCATCCACATGGTGCTCGCGCGCCCGGAGGGCGCGGCGCCTGGCACCAAGGGCCTGTCGCTGTTCGTCGTGCCCAAGTACTGGGTGAACGAGGACGGCAGCCTGGGTGAAGCCAACGGCGTGGTGTGCACCAAGCTGGAGAAGAAGATGGGGCTGAAGGGCTCCGTCACCTGTGAGCTGACCTTCGGCGACGGGAAGCCCTGTCGCGGCCTGCTGCTGGGCGAGGTCCACGACGGCATCCGGCAGATGTTCTACATCATCGAGCAGGCCCGCATGGCGGTGGGCGTGAAGTCCATGGCCACGCTGTCCGCCGGCTACGGCCGCGCGCTGGCCTTCTCCAAGGACCGACTCCAGGGCGCGGACCTGATGCAGGCCCGGGACAAGACGGCCCCCCGCGTGCCCATCTTCCGTCACCCCGACGTGCGCCGCATGCTGATGGCGCAGAAGGCCCACGCGGAGGGCATGCGCGCGCTGTGCCTCTACACCGCGTTCATCCAGGACGGCGTGGAGCGCAAGGGTGGCCACCGCGCCACCGAGGCGGGTGAGCTGGACACGCTCAACGACATGCTGCTGCCGCTGGTGAAGGGCTACTGCTCGGAGAAGGCCTACGAGTTGCTGGCGCTGTCGCTCCAGGTCCACGGCGGCTCCGGCTACCTGCAGGACTACCCGGTGGAGCAGTACATCCGGGACCAGAAAATCGACACGCTCTACGAGGGCACCACGCACATCCAGGCGCTCGACCTGCTCATGCGCAAGGTGGCGCGTGACGGCGGCGCGACGCTCCAGGGCCTGCTGTCCCAGATTCGCGAGACGGCCGAGCGCACCGGAGAGGGCAAGGAACTGGAGGCCGAGCGCGCCGCGCTGGGCCGCGCGCTGGGCGACCTGGAGACGATGCTCGGCACGCTGATGGGCAAGCTGGGCGAGTCCGTCTATCACGTGGGCCTGCAGGGCAACCGCGTGCTGGCCGCCGTCGCGGAGGTCGTCATCGGCTGGCTGCTGGTGCGCCACGCGGAGGTCGCGCTGGAGCGCATGAAGAGCAACCCCGGGGACCGCGCCTTCTACGTGGGCAAGCTCGCCAGCGCCCGCTGGTTCTGCCACGAGGTGCTGCCCGGCGTCGCCCACGCCGCCCGCATGGTGGAGCACGGCAACCTGGACCTGATGGAGGTGCCGGAAGAGTCGTTCTGACGCGGAGACACTCAGGCGAGCCTGGCCACGGGTGCCAGGCCCGCCGTCGCGGCCGGGAGGCGCTCGCTACTTCCTCAGCGCGTCCCCCGGCACCGGCAGCCCGCGCGCCGCCAGGTCACGCTCCACGTACAGCCGCAGGACATGCATGAAGTCCTGCGCGTTCGTCACCACGCCAAAAGCCTGGTGCGTGCCGCGGTCCTTCAGCTTGCTCACCACGAACTCGGACGAGTCCACGCAGATGGTGGGCAGCTCCCGAAGCGAGCCGTCCTTCTCCGTGACGAACGCCGGCAGCATGTTTCCGGTGGCGATGGCATGCAGCGCCGTGGCGATCATCACCGCCATGGTGGACTTCACCGCGTGCTCGCGCATGGCCACCTGCGCCTCCAGGTTGTCCGTCACCACGTCCGGCAGCGGCCCGTCGTCACGGATGGAGCCCGTCAGCACGAAGGGCACCTTGTGCACCACGCACGCGTGCATGATGCCGTTGGTAATCACCCCGGCCTCCACCGCCTTCGCGATGGAGCCCGCCGCCCGCACCTTGTTGATGGCGCGCATGTGCAAGCCGTGGCCGCCCGAGGTGGCCTCGCCCGAGCCGCTCATCCCCAGCGTGGTGCCGAAGATGGAGGCTTCGATGTCATGCACCGCCACCGCGTTGCCCGCCAGCAGCGCGCCCACAAAGCCATTGGCGACGAACCACGTCATGTCCGCGCGCGCCCGCGAATGCACCAGCGCCGGCCCCGTCACCCAGATGGGGTAGCCCCCGCGCTCGCGCTCGTCCACCAGCACCCGGGCCATGTGCGCGTAGTCGATGGGCTTCTCGCGGGACACCGCGCTCGTCATGAACTTGAACTCCCCCTCGCCCTCATCCGCGAGGTAGGCGGAGTTCACGAACACGCCTTCGCTGCCGTCCTCCGCGAGGCCCACCACCACGCGCTCGCCCGCACGCACGCGACGGCCTTCGCGAATCCACAGCTCGCCTTGAGCATCCAGCACCAGCGCCCCGTCCATGCGCGGCTCGCGCGGCATGCGCCACGCGCCGCCCACGCGCACGTAGGTGGGTAGATTCGTCGTGGTAAAGAAGCCCTCCGGCAACACGCCGTCCGCGGGCGCAGGCTGGAAGCGCGCGTCCGGACAGGAGGAGAAACGCGCGGCCGTGAAGTCAGGATGAGGAATGGAGCTCACACCAGCACCATGCGCGGAGCCCTCGCCCGCTTCAAGCGCCTCGGCATCCGCAGGCCACCAGATGTCAGGGGACGACAGTAAAGCCGGGATTGCGCGTCATTACATCCGCGCGTCCACACCCACTCCGCCCAGCGGTGGTCGGCTGCTGGCCGGGGCCAGCTCACGAGCAGCAACTCCGCGTCGCGAGCCGCGGCATGTCGCAACCCGGCCGCCTCGTGTGGAGCGTGGGCGTCGTAGGACGCAGCGGCCAGCGCATGGTCCCCAGTTGGAAAGTCAGGCAGGCCTGCCGGTGGAAGCCGGCCCTTGTGGCGCTCCCTCAGTCCTCATTCCCGCTGGAAGCGGGTGGCGGCTGGGTCAGGTGGCTGTGCGCAATCGCGGCCAGCTCCTCCAACCTGGGCACACGCCACGTCGCCGCGTTTCGCTGACGCCAGGCATCCGCCCACGCCATGAAGGTGCGCAGTTGCTCCGTGCTGGGTGACACCTGCCAGCGCCGCCGCTTCGCCAGGGACAGTGCCTCCAACGGTGGATGTCCCAGCGCCACCAGGACGCACAAGGCGAGCAGCGCGCTGCGCCCCACCCCATGCTCACAGTGGATGTAGACCTTGTGGCCCTGGGCCAGCTGGTCCGTCACCCACGCGACGCCGTCATCCAGCCGGTCGCCACGGATGGCCCGGAGGTCCTCGGTGGGCAGGTGCAACAAGGTGATGCCGTGCTCGCGCAGGACGTGCTCGTCGTCACAGGCCTCCACCCGCACGTCCACCACACAGCGGATGCCAAGCGCCCCCGCGAGGTGCTCCGCCGTATCGATGGGGAAGCGGCCCCCCACCGCCAGCGAGGGCAGCACCCAGTCCAGGTTCAATCTCCGGGACAGCGCGCTCATGCCGTCCAAGGTAGGGCAGCTCGCTGGCGCTGGCAGCCTCCGCGGACGCCAGGACGCTTTTCGAAGTGTTTTTCGACCCACCTTCTGGAGAATTCGCTGGAATCACGGGGGGTTCCGGGGCGCTGGCCTTGAAAATCAAGAGGCACGCAACTCCAGGTCTCAGGCTCCGAGAATAGGTACAAGACGTACATGCGGCGCCCTCGCGCCGCTCCAGACCCTACGGAGCCCCCCGTGAGCAACATCCACCGCATCAAGTCGGGCGACACCCTCTCCCACCTGGCGCAGCGCTACAACACCAGCGTCAGCGCGCTGATGAAGGCGAATCCGCAGATCAAGAACGCGGACCTCATCTACGCCGGCAAGTCGCTGAACATCCCCGGTTCGAAGGACACCTTCGAGAGCGGCTCCGCGGGCCGCGCGGGTGGCGCCACGGGCGGCGGCGGAACCAGCGGCGGTGCGCAGGACGTGCAGGGCCCCAGCAGCTCCGGCCCCGGCGTCCGCGGCCCCAAGGGCAGCCCCTTCGAAATCGCGTCGCAGCACCTGGGCAAGAACGCGGGCTCGCTGAAGCTGGAGAAGAACGGCGTGGGCGCGGACATGGAGGACTGGGTCCCCAACAACGTCAACTGCGCCAACTTCGTGTCCGCCGTGCTGGAGCAGTCCGGCCAGATTTCCGACTCGCAGCACGACAACAGCGTGATGGGCCTGATGGCCAAGCTGGACAGGGACCCCAAGTTCAAGCGCATCGACCTGAAGGACGCGAAGCCGGGTGACGTGGTCTCCATGAAGACCAACGGCGGCCAGCACGTGGTGATGTTCGCGGGCTGGAAGGACGGCAAGCCGACGTTCATCGGCTCCAACAACGTCAACTCGGATGGCTCGCAGCGCGTCACCATCTCCAGCATGAACTACCCCATCATGGCGGTGCACCAGTACCGGGGCTGAGCGCCCGCACAGCCATGAGCGAGCACCCACGGGGCTCCGCGTCCGACCTTCCAGGCGGGCACGGGGCCCCGCTGGCGTTCAGGCACCCGCAACGGCTCAAAGGCGGGGCGCCAGCGACAGCGCGGCTGGATGAGGCGCGCGCGTCCCGGCTCCTCTCCGAGCACGACCCGCTCGCCCCGCCCAAGCTGTGAGCGCTCAGGGCGCGCCGCGGCCCGAGTGCAGGCAGACCACGGCCTCATCCAGCAGGTCGAGCGCCGCGTCTGACCAGCCCCGCAGCTTCATGCGCGGGGACACAGACGTGGTGAAGGGGATGAGGCCGGCGACGGCGGCGTCCTCGATGAGCTGGGCCTGTTGCTCGGGGTTGAGCTGGGCCCAACGCTTTTCGCGGCTCACGCCCTTGCGCCAGTCGTATCCATCGCCGGACCACTGCGCGGCCAGCGCGGCGCTCAGGTAGGCCGTGCCGCCGTGCTGGTGCTGCCACACGTGCGTCAGCTCATGAACGAGCAGGCCAAAGTCCACGCCTCCGCTCCGAGGCGGGACGAAGACGGTGTTGCCGTGCGCGAAGGCCCGCCCGGGAAGGCCCAGCAGGCCCAGCCGGCCGACCTTCACCCGCACCGCCGCGTAGTTCAGGCTGTCTCCGAAGATGGGCCGCAGGCGGACGATTTCCTCCGCCGAGAGGCGGCGGCCCGGCGGCTCCAGACCGACCAGCACCTGCACCGAGCTGAGCACGCGCCCGCCCACCATCAACACGGCGTCCGCGGGGAGCTGCGCCACGCGCGTCAGGCCCTGGCCCAGTTGGGGCAGGCCCTCGCGAGGCCGGCCGCGCGCGCACTGCGCCACGCCTCCGCCCATCGCCCTCAACACCACGCCCACGCTGCGCGCCACGCCCACCGACGCGCTCGAGACACCGGTGAGCAGACCCCGGCCCGCATCCACCAGCCGCTCGGAGAAGGTGGCCGCGTGGCTCATTCCATGTTCCTCAGCGCCCCGCCGTCATGGCGCGCAGCCCGGAGAGCCCCATGACGGACTCCACCAGCGTGCGCAGCGCACCCGGGCGCCACGGGCGGGACAGCGCGAAGTGCGTGAGGCTGGAGGCGCTGTAGGCCGCCGCCACCTCGGGACGGAAGTAGGACGACACGAGGATGCGTGGCCCCGCCAGGTCGCGCTCCACCAGCCGCGCCAGGAAGGTCGGCACGGCCGCTCGCTCCACGGAGTCCAGGTCCACGATCACCGCCTCGGGCACCACGCCCAGGTCCATCCGACGATCCGCCGACGCGATGCCCAACGTGGGGACCAGCTCGAAGTCTGACGCCAGCTCGCGGCCCATCGCCAGCCGGAAGAGCGGCTCCTCCGAGACGAGCATCACCCGAGGCCCCTTGGGCACGCTCCGGTGACGCCGTGCGGGCGCGGGAGTGGGCTCGATGGGAAGACGCAGTGCGCCAGCCTCCACCAGATGGCGGGCATCGAGGAGGGACTGCGCACGGCGAATCAGGGGGGAGGGGGCGCTGGACACAACGCGACAATAACCAGCAATAGCGGAAATATCAATCTTTGCTTCAATTGCTGGACACAATTCCTGTTTTCCAGACCTCCAAACCCGTGGAGTTGGGCACCTTGACACGCCCGTTCAGTGAGTCAGGAGTAACACCTATCCAGGTGTATCGGGTCTGGATTAACCCACTCTATTCCGCTGCCTTCGGCGGATCTCCCAGGGCAACAGCCGCTCGCCGAGCATCCCCGGCGTGGGGAGGTCCGTGGAGCCGCCGCGCTCGAGCGCCTGGGTGAGCACCGCCACGAGAGACGTACCGACGACGGGGACGTCCGCGGCCCGCTGCTGCGCGCGCAGGATGGGGATTCCTGGCCGCCCACCGGCCACGGTCCAACCATGGATTTCATTCGGCTTGGGCTTCGGCAAAGGCACCAGCTCGCTCGCCTTCAACCGGACGACGCATTGGAGCCCACTTCCGTGCCCATCCCGCCACGCGAGCACGGTGCCATCGGGGAGGTCGACGAGCGCCAGGACCGCCGTCATGTCGCTCCCATCCGAGTCGAGGGGAATGTGGACCTCCGCATGCTCCGAACAGGGGCGGATGCGCCACGCGCGCTCGCCGGGGAACAGCGTGGCCTCCTGAAGGTGGTCATAGAGGGCGTTGAGCTCGGCCCCGCCGCGGAAGGTGCCCACGCTGGTGGCGCGCGTCCCCGCATGCTCCGCGAGGATTCGCTCGACGAACTCCAGGAGCGAGGCCCCCTCTCCCCGTCGTACGACAACCCCTGCCCTGGGCAGGAGCGCGCCCGCGCCATCCACCTCCACCGTCAGGACGCCCGCCTCCAGGCTCCACGTCTCACGCATGCCGCCGGGCGATCCGTTCACATGAAGAGCCACGCTCGAGAGGCGTGCCGGAACCTCCTTCAACGACACCCCCGGCCCCCCAGGGCCCAGGGCCTTCTTCTTCGCCTTGCGCGAAGCCATCAGCTCGGCATGAGAGCGCTCCAGCAGGGGGTTCCGTCGCGAGTAGCCCCCGGCGGACGCGACGTAGGGGAACAACCGCGCCATCCAGCCCGTGGCGAGTTCCCCGCCATAGGCCTCCCGGGGCTTGTAGAGCTGCTGCCAGAACGGCCGGTGGGGATTTCCCTCGGCTGCGCTCACGAAGGCGTCCGCGATGGGCACCAGCGAAGACGTCCACCACCCCAGGTCCAGTTCATGGATGACGTCGATGCGGCGGCGGATGGAGCGCCAGTCCTCGGGCGTTCCCAACAGGGTGATGCGGGGGATGCCGCAGACCGTCGTGAACGCATAATCGAAATACGGCGACATGGCGTCCATCAGCACCACATCTCCCGCCATGCGCTCGACGTCGGTGCTGGTGGAGAAGTCACACGACAGCAACCGGGGCAAGCCCGGGCCCAAGGCCTCGCGGAGCTGCTGACGAAACGCGGAGAGCAGCAGCAAGAAGTCCGGCGCCTCCGTCGGCGGCGAGATGACCTCGACGTTCAGCGTCTTCCGGCCCGCGTGCCGGACGAGGCGGCTTCGGAGGGACTCCGCGTTCAACCGGATGTGCTGCGCCACGCCCTCCGCGAGGGTGAGCCAGATGGCGTCCGGCGAGAGCACCAGCGGCCGATGCTCCGCGAAGGCCGTGTGGACGGCGGCCAGCAACGGATGAACACCCCGGGTCTCCAGCACCCGCGTGCCCGGCCCAGGCGCCATCCAGAGCGCGTCCTTCACGAACGTCTCCAACGGCGCGGTGACGGGAGGCGCCGAGGCCTCCTCGACGGAATCCACCTCGAACGTCAGCATTGGCTGCCCCTCCCGGTGACCTGGATTGTACAGGGCACACGGCGCCCTGTGCGCCGGCCGATGCCTCGGCGGCGCTGTCCTGACCGGGGGCGTGTGACAGTCCCTCCAGCCCGGGCGAGGCGGTTGCCCGCCCCGTCATCCGCGCCCCGCGCTCACTCGAACTCGAGCGCGCGCTGGAAGTCGGCCGGGTTGGAGGCCGCGCTCTGCGCCGTCTCCAGGGTGATGAGCCCCTCCCGATAGAGCTGCGTCAGGTGCTGGTCGAAGGACTGCATGCCGAACATGTCTCGGCCCTTCTCGATGACGTCCTTCAGCTCGTTGGCGCGGTCGTCGCGGATGTACTGCTCCACCGTCTTCGTCTGCACCATGATTTCCAACGCCACGGTGCGGCCCTTGCCGCTGGCCCGGGGCAGCAGGCGCTGCGACACCGTGGCCTTGAGGCAGTCCGCCAGGCGCATGCGCACCATCGTCTGCTCTTCGGCGGGGAACACCGACACCAGGCGGTTGATGGTGCGTGACGCATCCGTCGTGTGCACCGTGGAGAGCACCAGGTGGCCCGTCTCCGACGCCTTGAGCGCGATGTCGATGGTCTCCGTGTCGCGCATCTCGCCCACCAGGATGACGTCCGGGTCCTGGCGCAGCGCCGCGCGCAGCGCAATCGCGAAGCTCTGCGTGTCCGGACCAATCTCCCGCTGGGAGATGGAGGACTTGATGTTCTTGTAGATGAACTCGATGGGGTCCTCGATGGTGAGGACGTGCAGGTTCTCCGTGCGATTGATGTGGTCAATCATCGCCGCCAGCGTGGAGCTCTTCCCCGAGCCCGTCGCGCCCGTCACCAGCACCAGTCCGCGCTCGTTGCCGGCAATCTTCTTCAACACCTGCGGCAATCCCAGTCCGTCAATGGTTGGGATTTCATCCGGGATGATGCGCAGGATGCACGCCAGCGAGCCCCGCTGCCGGTAGATATTCACCCGGAAGCGCGCCACGCCTGGGAGGCTGTAGGACGCGTCGCACTCCTGAAGCGTGTCAATCTGCTTCTTCACCTCGGGGTCCGACACGACATGGACTGCCACCTGTCGCGTGTGGTCCGCGTGAAGCTTCTCCATCTTCAAGGGCCGGAGCGCACCATTGACCCGGTAGATGGGCGGATCCCCCGGCCGGAAGTGGATGTCCGATGCACCGTTCTGCACACCGACCGCGAGCAGCTTGTTGAGCGTTGCCAGATCCAGGGGAGTGACCCTCGTCAGCAAGGAAGGCCCCGGACTCTAGGCGGATACTCAACAGTTGCACATGGTTCGCAATCACCCCGGGGCAGACACCAAAGTCAGTTCCGCAATCTCAGGAGAGGGCCCCAACCGCAGCGGCGGCCCCCAATAGCCTGTCCCTCTGTGGGTATAGACTCGCACCCCGGCAATGGTTGCCAGACCGCGCACCACCGGCTGCTGCAACTTGACGAGGAACATGAAGGGAAACACCTGTCCGCCGTGCGTGTGCCCGGAAAGCTGCAGGTCCACCATCACGCCAGCCTCCGCCACGCGCAGGGCGGACCGGGGCTGGTGGGCCAACAACAGACGCGGCACGCCCAGCGGCGCCCCGCGCAGTGCCAGCTCCGGTCGGCTGGCATGCGAGGGAATGATGTGGCCCGCGTCATGGTCCGTCACCCCCGCGATGGTGAGCCGCGCTCCGTCGCGCTCCACCACCCGGTGCTCGTTCTGAAGGACGGTGAGCCCCAGGCGCGCCACCTCCGCCGCCCAGGCCGGTCCCCCGTGGTAGTACTCGTGATTGCCGGTGACGTAGAAGACGCCCAGTGACGCGCGCAGCTCCGACAGGGGCTTCACCTCGTCCCGTAGCGCGTCCACGGTGCCGTCCACCAGGTCGCCCGTCACCGCCACCACGTCCGGCTGGAGCGCGTTCACCTGCTCCACCACGCGCCGAAGCCAGCGGCCGTCCAACGTGGGCCCCACGTGGATGTCCGAAATCTGCACCACCTTCAGGCCGCTGAGCCCGGGTGCCAGGCCCACCACCGGCACCGTCACCCGCTCCACCGTCGCCCGGCCACGCGCCGTGATGAAGGCATACACCACCGCTGGCACCGTCACCCCCACCGCCACCAGGGCCTTGCCCCGGGCCAGGGCCAACGCGTCCGTCACCACGCCCGACCACGACAGGCCCAGCCCCACCAGGTCCGCGACCACCGCCGCGCTCAGCAGGATGCCGAAGGCGCCCAGCCACACGTAGGACGTCCACTGGAGCACCTGCGCCCAGAGCGTCGGCTCGCGGCGCGACGCCACCATTCCCACGGGCAGCGACAGGAAGAGCAGCGCCACCAGCACGGGCCCCAGCCATGCCCACGGCAGGGGCAGTTGCGGGCTCACGAACAGGCGCACCGCGATGTACGCGTGCAGCCCGCCCATCAACGTGAGGATGCCACCCAGCGACATCAACCACCGCAATGCCAGCGACAGGGACACTCTGGGCCGCCGGGCCTCCTGCTCCACACCTGGGGTCAGCTCCGCCACGAACGACGTCCTCCTTCTCACCGGTGCCAGCCATGACCGCGTCGGGAACGCGGGGACATAACGACTACAGACTGCCGATGCCCGGCAACCCGCCCGTACGCCAGGCGGGGCAACGCCTCATCTCGTGCACCACACGTAAGGCACGGGCGGCGGCTTGGCGAGCCAGCTACGTTCAAAGCATGAAAACTTCACGTATCTTCACAGCCGCACTGCTTGCAGCGGCTGGCTCGGCCTGGGCCCAGCCCGTCCAGTACCTGGACCTGCGAACGCCTCGGGTCGCGCTCAACGCGCGTGTCACCGACCGCGACCTCACCAGCCCTGACCTGCAGGTCGGCTTCAGCGACGGCTCCCTTCGAGGCCGTGCCTTCGGCAGGCCCCTCAACCTCACGCTGGACGCCGCGCGGATCCGCGGCATCTATGGAAGCGGTCCCGTGGACCTGCGGATGACGCAGGAAGAAGGAGCCCTGCGCGCCAAGGGCACGTTCGGTGGGCAGCTCACCGATTTCCAGGTGACGCCGCAGACGTTCAAGGGCGACGTGGGCCGGTGCAGCTACCAGCTCAAGGCCTCCGAGGAAGGCCGCTATCAAGGCTGGCGTTCGTGTCTCGCCGGATTGGAGAACCCGGTATCGCTGTCGATTCCGCCAGCCATTGGCGGCGACGACGCCCGGCTCGTGGCCACCCTGGCTTTGATTCTGTCGCGGTAGCCCCACCACGGGGCGGCTATGGTGCGCGCCGTTTCCCTCACGACGGAGCGCATCCATGGCACGCATGCACGAAGTGGACTTCCACATCTACGGCGAGGACCTGCAGTTCGTCGAAGTGGAGTTGGACCCAGGAGAAGCCGCGGTCGCCGAAGCCGGAACCCTCATGTACATGGAGGACGGCATCGAGATGGAGACCATCTTCGGTGACGGCTCGGAGAAGACGAGCGGCTTCTTCGGCTCGCTGCTCGGCGCGGGCAAGCGCCTGCTGACGGGTGAGTCTCTCTTCACCACTGTCTTCCTCAACAAGAGCGGTAGCGGCAAGCGCAAGGTGTCCTTCGCCGCGCCCTACCCGGGAAAAATCATCCCGGTGAACCTGAGTGAGCTCGGCGGCGAGCTCATCGCGCAGAAGGACAGCTTCCTCGCCGCGGCCAAGGGCGTGTCGCTGGGCATCGCCTTCCAGAAGAAGCTGGGCACCGGCCTGTTCGGCGGCGAGGGCTTCATCATGCAGCGGCTCCAGGGTGACGGGCTCGCCTTCATCCACGCCGGCGGCACGCTGCACGAGCGCACGCTGGGCCCGGGTGAACTGCTCCGCGTGGACACCGGCTGCATCGTCGCGTTCCAGCCCACCGTGGACTACGACATCCAGATGGTGAGCGGCATCAAGACGGCCTTCTTCGGCGGCGAGGGCCTCTTCTTCGCCACGCTGCGCGGCCCCGGCAAGGTGTGGCTCCAGTCGCTCCCGTTCAGCCGGCTCGCGGGCCGCATCCTCTCCGCCTCGCGCCCGGGTGGCGCTCGCGACGAGGGCAGCGTGCTGGGGGGGGTCGGCCTGGGCAGCCTGCTCGGCGACGACTAGCGCACCGGGCAGGCCGGCCGTTCGCGGACCGCTATCCGCGCCGCCGCCGCGACAGGCCGGCCAGTCCCGCCAGCAGCACCCAGGAGCCCACCACGCCCACGGGCGATGCGCCGCAGCCACACCCCACGTCGAGCGCCGCGGGCCCCCGCACCTCGAAGCCCGTCGTCCGCGAGCGCGCCGGCACGCGGCTGGAGGTGACGAGGTGCTCCTGCGCCGCGACATCGTGCGAGCCCACGGACAGCGCGCTCTCGCGGGGCACCTGGTAACGGAAGGCCCCGGTGTCATCGGCCGTCACCGTGGCGACTTCAATGCCGTCCACCTCAATGACCACCGTGGCGCCAGCCGTCGCCGCGCCCGCGAAGAGCGGCGTGGAGTCCACCACCTCGCCATCAGCGGGAACCACCAGCACCGGCCAACCGTCCTCCGGGACCTGGGTGCCGCCATCTCCCTGGGACGTGCCCGCATCCTGCCCGGACGTCCCTCCGTCACCCTCACCGCTCACCGCCTGGGACTCGAAGCGGATGGGCTGCGAGTAGGGCCCGCTGACTCCCGCCTCGTTGTGCGAATGAACGGTGACGAAATGAGGGCCCGGCGCCAGCGGTGATTCAGCAGGCCACTGGTAGCGGAAGCGGCCCGCCCCATCCACGGGGATGATGACCTCCGCGCCATTGTCCACCTCGATGCCCACCGTCGGCCCGTTGGGCGCGACGCCCGCGAACAGCGGCGTGGTTCCCACCGTCTCCCCGTCCTGCGGAATCACCAGGATGGGCTCCACCACCACGCCACCATCCTCCAGGGTGGCCGCGACAGAGAACGACACAGGCGCGGAGGGCGCGCTGTACGCCCCCATCGCCTCCGCCACCACGTGGACCGTGCGCGTGCCGACATCGAGCGGCGCCTGCTGCGGAGGGATGCCAGCGGTGAACACACCATCCGCGCCAGAGCTCACCTGAAGCCGCTCCACGCCATCGACGAACACGAGGACTCGAACGCCCGGGTCCGCCCGGCCTTCGAAGCGAGGACGGTGAGGAACGCCCACCGCTCCGGTCACGGGAGCGCTGACAGACGGCGTCCCGGGCGTGCGGTAGGCCACGTGGTATTCCTCGGCGAAGCCTTCGCTCCCCGTACCCGCGCCATTCGTTCCGCCATCCGACGGGGTGAGGGTCCCGGCAGCGCCGCCCGACACGCTCCTGGGACACGACGCCGTCGCCCCTTGCAGCAGCACGCCGCCGCCGCCACCACCACCGCCCGGGCCGAGCACCCAGCCCGGATAGCTGACGTTGCCGCCGTTGCCGCCCGCGGCTCGGGCGCTCCCGCAGGACAGTGAGTCCTGCGCGCGAAGGATGAGGACACCACCCGCGCCACCACCGCCCGCGCCATCGTCTCCCGGCGTGTGGCTGGCGGCGAGCCCATCCGCGGAGAAGCGCCCGGCACCCGAGAACGCCCTGGCCCGGATGAACACAGCTCCGCCGCCCGCGCCGCCACTCGAGCCCAGGTCATCGTTGCCTTCCCCCGCGCCACCGCCACTCCCGAAGACAAACGTATCGATGAGCGAGTACTTCGTGGGCCCGCCACCGAAACCGCCCACGTCCCGCATCATGTCCGCCTCCGACGTGCGGCCCCCGACACCGCCCCGGCCCCCAT
>NZ_VHLC01000068.1:0-49091 GCF_006547355.1 Myxococcus sp. AB036A
GGCCGGGGAAGTGAACGGCGCGCTGGCGTCCGGCCCGCTGGACGGAGTGTGCTTCCGGGCCCGAATTATGGCCCGGAGCGATACCGCGGCGCTCGAGCACCTGGTGGCTGTCCGCCGTAACCTCGCGAAACTACGGGGGCTGTGGCGCCAGGCGTGTGCATCCGCGCGCCAGGTAGAGCTCCCGGGGGAAAGTGACCAGGCCAGGCCTGGCGCGGCGAAAGTGAACGGCGAAACTGAACGCGAAAGTGTCCGCGTTCACTTACCGGAGGGCGCTCTCAGGCGGGGTCGGCGGGGGCCGCGACGTCCGTGGGAGGGGCCACGAGGGCGTCGTCCTTGGGGCTTTCCGGGGCGACTGTGTCGAGGTCTTCGTCGTCGCTACTGGCCATCTCCGCATCCTGAGCTTGGCCCAGTTCCGTGGACACCCGAGATGTGATGGAAGGAGCACGGGATGTCCGCAACTGACGAGAAGCCGAAGAAGCCCCGCCGGCCGCGCCGGGAGTTCAGCGCGGAGTTCAAGGCCGGAGCGGTGAAGCTGGTGCAGGAGGGCAAGTCCATCCCTCAGGTTGCCCGCGACTTGGACCTGACGGAGTCGGCACTGCGCCTGTGGGTGGAGCAGGTGAAGACGGACCGGGGTGAGGGCAAGCCTGGGGCCCTGACAACGGACGAGCGCGAGGAACTCTCCCGGCTACGCAAGGAGAACCGCGAACTGCGACTGGAGCGGGAGATACTAAAAAATGCGGCGGCCTTCTTCGCGAAGGAGATGAAGTGAAATTCGCCTTCATCGACGCGAAGAAGGCCCTCTTTCCAGTCGCCACGCTCTGCCGTCACCTGGGCGTCTCCCGTAGTGGCTACTACGCCTGGATGAAGCGTCCCGAGCAGTCCGAGCGCGCGAAGAGCGACCAGGCCCTCGGCGTCGAGGTGCTGGCCGTGCACCAAGAGAGCCGGGGTACGTACGGCGCTCCGCGGGTGCATGCGGAGCTGAAGGCGCGCGGCCGACGGGTGGCGCGCAAGCGCGTGGCTCGGCTGATGCGCCAGGCAGGGCTGCGCGCTCGTACTCGGCGCCGATTCGTGCGGACCACCGACTCCGCGCACCGCCACCCCGTGGCTCCGAATTCACTGGAGAGGAACTTCCAACCCGGCCAGCCCGCACGCGCCTGGGTGGGCGACATCACCTACGTCTGGACCGAGGAGGGCTGGTTGTACCTGGCCGTGCTCTTGGACCTCTTCAGCCGCAAGGTGGTGGGCTGGGCGATGGGCGAGAGAATCGACCGGCACCTGGTGCTGAGTGCGCTCGAGATGGCGCTGCTGGGCCACCCCGCTCCCGAACTGCACCACTCGGACCGCGGCAGCCAATACGCCAGTGAGGACTACCGCCAATTGCTCGAGGAGCGCGGCATTGCGGGCAGCATGTCGCGCAAGGGCAACTGCTGGGACAACGCCGTGGCAGAGAGCTTCTTCTCCACGCTGAAGCAGGAGTTGGTCTACCTCACCCGCTTCGAGACACGCACGGCGGCCAAGGGGGCACTGTTCGAGTACATTGAGGTATTCTACAACCGGAAGCGTCGCCACTCGTCGCTGGGTTACGTCAGCCCAGCCGAGTACGAGCGGATGGCCGCAACGAAGAGGCTGGCAGCATAGTCAACCTGTCCACCGAACCGGGCCAAGCCCATCCACCTCGCCGTGCTCAATGCGCGACGCCTCGGCCGACCATACCGAAGCTAGTCAATCACCCTCGCGCGTCGGCTACCTGGGAGTAGGGCTCACTCGACGACTCCAAGGTGCTTAAGCCGTTTCGACACGCTCTTGGGCGTGCGTTGAAGTGCCTGCGCGATGCTTATCAGCGGTAGCTTTTGAGAGAAGAGTTCCTGCGCCAAGGCATCTTCTTGAGCTGTCCAGGGATGAAAGGCGCGAGGGTTGTTTCGGCGCGAACTCGCGACAGGCCCTGCAGGCGAACGGTGCGTTCTTTCATGGGGAGGAGCATCACTTGGATGGGGTGCGCTCTGCACCGTTGGTGTTGACCTCGGAGAGATGTCGGCGCTCCCACTCTCCGGTGCCAGCACGTGGCCGCACAAGTAGGGGGCAGAGCCTTCGACGCACTTCTTCACCATGGCCCGACGCTCCGCATAACCAGCAGACGCCTCGTGGACAGTGTAGAGGATGCCTGTCTCGTACCCCTTCGCCATGGAGCTGAAGACGAGGTTCATCGATGTCTCGATGACAGCAGCGTCGCTCAGATACATCTTGAGGTGGAGCCATGGCACTTGGCGGATGCTCACGCCGGCTGCCGCCAACTTCTGTAGGGCCAGGTGCCGCCTCGCGTTGAACGGCTGGTTCGAGCGGATGACAAGCGTGACGCGAGCGCCGCGAGTGGGTGCCGCTGTGAGAGCGTCGACCAGTCTTCCCCACGGATGAAAGTAGGGGCTGATGAGCACGATGCGGCTCTTTGCCGAACGGATGAGCTCGACAACAGCGGGGCCAATCTCCCTGGCCTCAAGTCGCTGCCCCTGTGCGCTGTGTCCCTGGTTCACGGGCGCAGAGCTTACTCCCGCTCCACCGGAACCTCGATGGCGCGAGAGGGGGCCTCTTTATGTTGGTTCAGCCTGGGGCGCCCTCGTCCTCGTCGCCGCTCTCCACCTCCACCTCCACCTCCGCGTCCACCTCGCCGCGCTCAGCCGGAGTCGTCTCGCGCGCAGCACGCAGGGCCTGGGCGTGCCGGGCCTGGAGGCCCTCCAACGAGAAGGTGGCGCGCAGCTCCGGGGAATGCACGCGTTAGGCTGAGCTACTCAACTGACCTCTGCCGTGGCTCGGTGGGAGACCGTAATGGAGGACGCTTCAGAAAATCGTTCCGATGGTGTCCTTCACCACCCTATAGCGGAATGTGAATGCCGAACCCGTACTGCACGGTGCCCATCCCGCAGCGAGGGCTTTTTTGATGATGTCGCGGACGAGGGCGGGGGTCACGCCCGTTTGGTGCGGTGCAATCCAGTTATCGGGGCGGCTGACGCATAGGTCGACGACCAGAACTCGTCGGGGCCCTTCTGCGCTTACTTGAATGGCAAGGCGCATCGGAGTCTGGAGGGCTCCCTGTGAATACGTTGGCTTCTTTCGGATGCGCCATTCGTATTCGGACTCTCCCATGCGAACGCGACGGCTACCCCTCTTGGGAATCGTCATCCGCACCAATACTACTCCATTCCGCATCCACCTCGCCGCGCTCGGAGGGCGTCGTCTCACGCGCAGCGCGCAGTGCCTGGGCGTGCCGGGCCTGGAGGCCCTCCAGGGAGAAGCTGGCGTGCAGCTCCTGGCGGGAGTCAGCGCCGCCCATGACGAACTCCTTGAGCCTCACCATGGTGTTGAAGTCGGTGGGGTTGTCGACGCGCACGCGCCCCTCGGACAGTGCTTCCTCGAAGCCGAGGAGGTAGCCGTCAATCATCTTCAGGGCGTCGTCCTTGGAGACGGCGATGGCGTTGGCGCGCAGTTCAATCAGCTTCTGGTCCGCCTTGGTGGCGATGCGCGTCTTGGCTTCCTCGCGGCGGCGCAGGCAGTTGTGCTCCTTCGCGTAGTTGGCGACGAGGGAGGTGGCGACACCGAAGCGCTCGGCCAGCTCGCGGTACGAGGCGTAGCTCGTCATGGTGGAGCCGTCGGGGAGCGTCTTCACATCGCCGAAGACGAGGGCGCGGTCCAGCTCCTGGCGTGGGAGGGCGGGCTCCTCGGACTTCCGGGGGCGGCCCGTCTTGCGCTTCGGAGGAGGTGGCGCTTCGTCCAGCGCGGGCGTCTCGTCCGGCTGCTGGCCCGCGAGGAGGCGCTTGCGGCGGCCGAGGCAGTCGTGCTGCTGGGCGTACCGGGCGACGGCGCTGTGGGCGACGCCGAAGCGCTCGGCCAGCTCGCGCAAGGAAGGGAAGCGCCGCTTCACACGGCCCCGCGTGGTGGGCACCTCCTCGCCTTCCACGAGGAGCTTGTCCACCTCGGAATGGGGCAGCCGAGGGCCTTCGGACTTCGTGGGGCGCCCCAGCTTCTTGAGGGGCTTCTTCTGGGCCATGCCTTCCCTCAGCAGCCTCCGGGGGGCTGTGCTGCGGCGTCCACGTCCTGGGTGCGCAGGCGCTGCAGCAGCCGCGTGCGCTGGCGCTTCAGCCGCTGGTACACCCGCTCGACCTCGGTGGTGTCGCCCTCGATGAGGCGGCTGACGTAGGCGCGCAGCTTCTCGCGCCGGACGACGGTGGCCATGAGGACTTCGACGTCGCTGCGAGGCAGGGTGGCACGGGCCAGGTGCACCAGCACCGCGTCCCTCCGAACAAAGCTCCGCCGGACGCTGGGCCGCCTGACGCTCTCCACCGGCGCGGAGGGGCGTGAGTCGGGCAGCCACTCGGCGAGCTGCGCCTGCGTGTACGTCTCGTGCTGCTCCGCGCGCTCCTTGCGCAGGTGCCGGAACACCTCGCGCGCCGTCTGCTGGCGCAGACGTGCCGCAGTCCAGTCACCCCAGCGCGAGAGGGGGAAGGCGCGCGCGACGGACAGGAAGGTGGCGAGGACGAGCTGGTCGAGGTCCTCTTTGGGCACCGCGTTGCCGATGATGCGGCGGCGCAGACGCGTCAGCATGGGGGCGTAGGCGGAGGCGAGGGCAGCCGTCCACGCCGGGCTGGAGGAGGCCTGGATTTCGGCCACCAGGGCCCGGGTGAGGGCCTCGCGCTCCGGGTACGTCTCCTCGCGCGCGTCACCCAACGCGGCCAGCACCGATTCGAGCGTGGCATGGCGGGCGAGGGCCGGCCGCCTCGTGCGTGCAGCCGCGAAGACGGCCTGGTGGCGAGGGGCGAGCGCCTCCACACGCAGCAGGCCCAGGAGGTGGCCGAAGAAGTCACTCACCGAGGACGGGCCTCCCACCACTCGCGCACCAACTCAAGGAAGTCGTCCAACTGCATGGTGACGAGGGGCGGCTGCCCGTCGTCCTTGCACACGGCCAGGGGCCAGCGGCCCGGCGGGCACGTCTCCACCGCTTGGCGCATGGCCTCGCGGACGTTGGTGCGCCGATGGGCTTTCGATTCCACCCAGAAGCAAGGCACCTCGACGTCCGGTACCTCTTCACCACTGCGGTACTGGAGGCCGCGGCGGATGAGAGCGTCGGGCATGGCGTCGCGGAAGCGGTGGACGAGGGCCCGTTCCCAATCGGCACCCTTGCGACGAGAGGAGGCGCCGCTCACGAGACACCTCCCGACTCCTCCATCAGCCGCTCCATGTGGCCACCCCGGGCCATGCGCACCGCGAGGCAACGGGCCACCTCTAGCGCGCAGCGGGCGTCCGCCATGGCGCGGTGGGGCGAGGGCCGGTGGAGGCCGAAGCGCTTCGCCAGGGCATTGAGGGAGAGGGACTCCACCTCGCCCGTGGCGAGCAGCGGCCACGCGAGGCTGGCGGTGTCGAGGCGGTGGTAGTCGACGCGGGGCAGGGCCAGCTCGCTGCGGCGGTAGCCCTCGACGAGGAATCCCCAGTCGAAGCTGGTGTTATGGCCGGCCACGAGAGTGCCAGCCAGAAGAGGCGTCACGGTGGCCAAGACTTCCTGGAGCGGCAACGCATCCCGCCACTCCGCGTCGGAGTAGCCGCACACGGCCAGGGCTTCGGGGTGCGCGTCGGCCAGCCGGGTGGGCTTCACGCGGGCCTCGTACTCAGCCAGCACCTTGAGGCTGCGAGCGTCGACGCGGAGGATGGCCACCTCCAGCACCTCGTGCC
Organism: Myxococcus sp. AB036A; assembly: GCF_006547355.1. Taxonomy (NCBI): domain Bacteria; kingdom Pseudomonadati; phylum Myxococcota; class Myxococcia; order Myxococcales; family Myxococcaceae; genus Myxococcus; species Myxococcus sp. AB036A. The sequence goes on from NZ_VHLC01000068.1 coordinate 5,716, forward strand.
GGGAGGCGTCCAAGCCTGTCGTCTCCAGGTCGATGAAGGCGAGCGTCCGCAGGTGCGGCGGGAGGCTGGGGAAGAGCGGCTGGTGGAGAGCGGAGACAGGAGTGGTGTCGGAAGCAGGATGAGCGGGCAGCATCTATGCGACCTCTTTGACCCAGAACCTGGGCGAGTGGTGTTTGGCGGCGAGGGAGTCCAGCTCGGCCTTCAGCAGCGCGACGCGCGCGGTGCCCAGGCGCTTGCCCGCGTCCTTCAGCAGCGCTTCGAGGGCCTTCTTCTCGACGCTGGCGAGGCGCTGCACCAGCTCCTCACGGGGGAGGCCAGTGGCCCGGGCCAGCACCGCGACGGTGGGCTCCAGCGGGTAGTCGAGGCTGGTGGTGTTGAACATGCGGTAGCGCGTGCCGGCGAGGACGAGTTCGTCCTTCTCGGCGAGGTGCGCGCGGAGGACGCCCTCCAGTTCCGCCTTGCGCGCGCCGAGAATCTTCGCGAGGTGGGCGACTTCCTGGCGCTCGCGGGCGACGGACTCCAAGTCGGACGTGTCCTCGCAGACGACTTCACGTCGGCCCTCCAGCGCCTGGGCGTAGGCGGGGCAGTCGCGCCGGTGGTCGCAGTACACGCAGTTGGGGTTGAGGCGGGCGGGGAAGGACTCCGCCTTCTCCATCTGCTGGCCCAGCGTCTCGACGTAGGCGAGGGCGGCTTCCAACTGCTCCTCGGTGCGCGTCGTCTCCTGCCGCACGCCGTGGCGCAGCATCCACATGGACAGGCGCACCTTCTTCGCCCAGGGCCAGAGGCGGCGCGCGGCGAGGGCGTAGAGGCTGAGCTGGAGGCTGGAGTCCAGCTCCTCGCGGGTGAAGAGCTGGTGGTTGGATTTATAGTCCATGACGTGGACCGTCTCGTCGTCCACCCAGTCGACGCGGTCGATGAAGCCCAGGACGGTGAAGGGGCCCACCGGCAGGCGGAACTCCTTCTCCACGGCGAGGATGTCGCGGGAGTCCACTCGGCCCTGCTGGCGGACGAAGTCCTGGAGGATGCGGAGGCCCTGCTGAAAGAGGTCCAAACCGGAGAGGCCCGAGGCGGCCCACTCTTCACGGTAGAGCTGGAGGGTGCGCTCCTCGGAGAGACGGCCCACGTACTCGGTGTCGATGACTTCCTGGAGGAGCCGCTCGAGGACGGCGTGCAGCGCTTTGCCGAAGCTCAGCGGCACGCCGGGTTCCGCCGCGCGCTTGTCGAGGTAGTGGAGCTTGTACGACAGCGGGCAAGCCTCGAAGCGGCTCAGCCGGCTGTATGACAAATGCTGGTTTCGCAGGGCGCTCATGACGTGGGCCTCCGGGCCGATGCAGTGGCGTGTCGCGAGACAGTCATCACGCTTTTTTCGAGAGACACATCAAGTCGAAGGGGACACGCAGCACGGCCTCCTGCGTGTGCTTCACAGGCGCGGGGCACGCTCATGGCGACGCCTCCGCGGAGGCCGGCTGCTTCGTGAAGGACAGGACGCGTGAGCCGGGGAAGGCAGACAGGACGCGCACCAGGGTGGCGGCGTGCTCGGGGGTGAGCTCCTTTCGGGGCTGGCCGGTGTAGGCCGGGACGAGCCACACCTCGCCGTAGGTTTCGGAGGCGAAGCACACCTCGGCACCGAGGGACTTGAAGCTGGCAATGTCCTCGTCGGTGAGTCCGCGCAGGGCGGAGAGCGGGGCCTGCGCGTCCAGCTCCTTCACATCGGGAGACGGAGCTGGTGGCGCGGGCTTGGAGGCGGGGGCTGGGGCGAGCTTCTTCGAGCCGGCCTCGCTCAGCGGAAGCCCGAAGAGATCCACCGCAGCCGGGGCAGGCTTCGCCGGAGGCACGGGGACAGGCGGCGCGGCCACGTCACGACGGGGGCGGGCCTGTCGGTTCACTTTCAGCCACTCGGTGCAGGTGCCGCCCACGCCGGGCAGGGTGCAGCCACCGCCAGGCCGGTAGTGCAGGCAGTGCTTGCCCTCGCCGCGGACGTAGGCCTCGCACGTCACGCCGGACGGACGTTGCGGGGCGGGGGTTGGCTGGAGGAGGTGTGTAAGGGCCATGCGCGGAAGTCGGCGGCGCGTGTTTGCCGATACATCCTAAAAGCACCCCATCGCTTCGATTTGGGACAAGAAATCTTTTCGCCCGATTTTATTTTTGATTTTCCCAGACGAGCGAAGCGCCGAGGGAAAGAAGCACAAAGGCATCCGGCGAAGAATCGGGGACACTCCCTCGCCTGTGGACAGCCCCGGGACAGCCCTGGGACAGGGTGCTGTCCACAGGTTTTGCGAGTGATTGCCAGGGGATAAGTGGCTGTGGACAGTGTGGACAGCTTTTGAAGAGTACCCCTACGCCATGTGCGCGCGCACGCGAGGAACCATGTACAAGTGCGCGCACGCGCATACGTGTCTCTCCCTATAAAAACTGTCCACACTGTCCACAGTGGTGTTTTCTTTAGAGAATTCATGGAGTTAAGTGTGGACAGAGAGCTGTCCACAGCTGTCCACGCTGTCCACACCCGCTCGCGATGTAAAAGCGGGTGCGGCTGGTTGTGAAGGCGCACGCGAGCGTGCACGTGGCGTGGGTGGCCGCGCCTATGCCATGGCCTGTGAATGGCCTCAGAACGGCCGGAAACGGCCTCCTGGCACGAGAAAGGGACAGGGGGGCGCCTTCCCCCTGGGGAGAGGGCTCTCGGCGATTCCTGGGGCTTGCTGGGCCGTTATCCACCTGGGGAGGGCCAACGGAAGGGCCGCAGCCCTTGCGCGGTGGATGTGATTGAACTGTGAGGAGACTGTGTTTCACGGAGTGCGCGTCCTGGCTCGTGGACGGCGCGTCTCCACCGCGTGGATGGCGGATGGAGCCATTGGCGCTTCTCCCACCCGTGTAGAGGGTGCCCCGGGCGGTGTCGTCTCGGCATGAAAGTCGCAAAGCGGCTCGCGCATGTCCCCGACGCTGAGACAGCCGATTTTTCACGCGACGGCGCCTTCGCCCGAGAATCAGGGTGTGTTGGCATGGCGCTGAATTCGCGTTTGGCCGTGTATGCCAACACTCGAAGGCTGCATGGTGCGTGTCACCTGCATCCCGTGGAAGGGACGTGTGAATGTCCCCAGTATGGCGATGCCGGTCCTGCGTTTGTGCGCGTTGTCGGGCTTGTCGCACTCAGGTTTCGACGTCTCGTCCGTAGTGTGCGGGCATGTATCAACGCGGTGGTATTGAGGGTTGTGGAGAAGGTGCCGTGAATTCCGGATTCAGCGAGATGTGCGGAGCGATTGCGGCCGGCCTGGTGCTGTCGGTGGGGTTGGGTGTCCAAGTCGTCGCCCGGCTTCAGGCCGACGCGCGGGGGCTGCCTTGTCCCGCTCCTATTGCCCCTGCAGTCGCCCCGATAGTCTCAATACGGCTCGCTCGTCGCTGTCGCGGAGCCACTGGCCGCTGATTTGGGCCTGTGCCGCGTCTGGCCGAATCCCGATTGAGTCCCCACAGCGTCCTGGCGCTCCCACGAATCCGGGAGCTGCTGGACGCTGACGTCGCTTCTCCCGTGGGACTCACCATGCTTCCCCATTCCGCTGGCCCTTGCCGAGCGCTGGGCCAGGACGATGTGCGCCTGTGCGTAGATGCTGGAACACACTTCACGAGGAACTCGGCGTGTCCATTCGGACGGCCGAGGCTCGGCGTGCCTATCGCGTGCTGCGGCGCAACTGGGAGGCGCTCTCTGGCTTCGAGGAGCCGGAGTCCCTTGTTACATTTCTCACTGCGCGCGAAGGCGAGTCTCACGTCAAGGATGGCTTACTCGCTGGCCTCGTCATGCTGGTGCAGATGGGCGCCGCGGCTAACGCCTTCGTGGCGTTGCTGTGGCTGGGCCTCTGGCCAGGGCTGGACAGCGTGTATCGCCGAAGTCTCAGGCGAATGGAGAGTGCGCCTGCAGAGGTGGTCTCCTCGATTGCCGCGTCCTTCATGGGGCTCGTGGCGCGCGTCAACCTGTCCAGCGTCCAGCGGGTGGCCGCGACACTCGTGCTGGGGACGGAGCGCGATGTCCTCAAGGGCTGGCACAAGGAGTTGCAGGCGCAACGCCAACGCGTGCGCCTCGGGACACTGGCGAAAGCAGACGGCGAGGTGTCCTCGGGGCCGTGGCACGTCCCATTCGTGCCTCAAGCCCGCTCCTTCAACGCAGAGGTGGAAGAGCTGCGCGCACGGCTCCTCCCGTTGACGGGCGAGGACACCGACTTGGTGGTGTCCGTCCTTCTTCGCGAGGAGGACTACGTCGAGGCGGGAGCGAGCCTTGGGCTTTCGCCTGAGACTGCGCGCAAGCGCGTCCAGCGGGCCCTGTCGCGCCTGCGGAAAATGAAGAAAAAAATCCCCGAAAAAGATTTCTTGTCCCAAATCGGCGGCTGGGGGTGCTTTTTAGAGTTTGTGGATTTTGAAACTACCGGGAGGACAGCGGGTGGGGGCGACTGACGGGATGCGCGAATCGCATGTCCCCTCCGCGCGCCGCCTGGCTTTGGGGGAGTAACGGGGCCGCCTCTCGCCCCAATCCAATCCTGCTTCGAGACGCCCTGTCCGCCCCGGCGGACAGCAACGCACCTGTATTGCCTACCACCTGGAAGGACTGAATGAAGACAGCTGCGCGAAACAACTTCGAGCACGATGAAACACACGTGCGCTTCTTCGCTCGCATCGACGGACACCGCCTCCGGGTGGTGAGCCGGGGCGACTCAAGGCCAGAAGCGGAGGAGCGCCGCGCGTGCCTCTGCTGCGAGTGCGCTGAGGCGCAGGCCAATGACTACGTCCGCATGCCGGGCCTCTTCCGCCGTTGGGAGTTTCAGCACGTGGTGGACACCGAAGCGGACTTCAACATCGAGGCCGCAGGCTGCACCGCGGACGGCACCGAGCTGTTCTCGGTGTACCGGCGCGAGCGCCCCACCCATACGCATTGCCAGAAGGAGGAGTGAAGCACATGCCCAACATGTGGGAGCAGACGGCCGCGATGGCCAAGCAGTACGAGCAGCAGGGCAGCGCCTGGCTGAAGCTGGCGAACGACGGGGACACCGCCGTCGTCGTCTTCCTCGGGGAACCGTACCCGCGCGAGGTGTGCTTCATCGGAGGCAAGTGCGTCGGCTTCGACGAGAAGATGAAGGCCCAAGGGCACAAGCCCTCGTTGCGCATCACCTACAACCTTGCCCTCTACAGCACTCGTGAGGTGAAGGTGCTGGAGCGGCCCACCGCCTTCTTCGACACGCTCATGGAGGTCCGGGCGAAGTACGGCCTGGAGAAGTGGGCCTTCGAGGTGAAGCGTCACGGGGCCGCCAATGACCCGAAGACGACGTACTCCATCCTCCCGGAGTGCCAGCTGTCTCCGGAAGAGCAGCAGGCATTCCAGGCGCTGCCCCTGCACGACATTCAGAAGCTGCACGCCGCCGAGGCCGCAGGGAATGGGGCCGGGAGTGGAGGGGCCTCGCCCGCAGCCACCTCGAATGCGAAGGCGAGCGAGCCAGTCGACGTGAAGCTCGCGCAGGCAATGGCCACCGCGCTGAAGGCGCTGCCGCGCGAGGCCGTGGACCGCTTCCTCCAGAAGTTCGCCGTCCAGCGCATCCGGGACATCCCGGCGTCGAAGGGGGAACTGGCGCGCGCCTTCGTCGACTCCCTCGTGGCCGAGTACTCCGCGGAGAGTGTCGCGGACGTGGACCCCTTCGGGCCGTGAGCACGCCCCGCTGAAGTTAGTTGCCGTAGCCCTGCGCGAAGGGGGCCTGTTGCGTGCCCCCGACGCGCTTCTCTGAGGAAGACAAGAATGGTGGAAGACTTCTCCGAAATGCACGGGGACGGGGGACGTGTTGTCTCTCGCACCCATGACTCCAGCGTGGGGGCCGCGCCGTCTGCGCCTACGCGCAATACGAGCACGGGCAAGCGAACGCTGCGCGTGCGTGTGGATGCCGGGCTGCGGCTCGCGGCGAGTGACGTGCCGCCCAAGGTGCTGGAGGCCCTCTGCCGCGCGCTCTCCCTGCCCAACCCCGCGTACTGGAAGCTGGTGCGGCTGCGCAAGCGTCCGGGAGCGGAACCCCAGACGCTGTACTTCTTCCGCCAGGACGCGCGCGAGCTGGTGCTGCCGCGCGGGGCCATTTGCCGCGCCTCTCGCGCGTCTTCCTGGCGTACCCCGGCCGCGCGCGTGGACGCACCGTCCAGCGTCTCGGACGCCTCATGCGTCCCCACCCAGAGAAGAAGAGCGCCGTCCTCATCGACTTCGTCGACGGGAAGGTGCCGCTCTTGCGGCGCCACCACGCGGAGCGCTGCCAGCAGTACGCCACGGTGCTGGGGGTAGGAGCAGCGCCCGCGGCTGTCCCTCATTGAACCGAAGCAAGGAGTGCACACCCATGACGACGACATCTACTGAAACCACTCCCAACCCCGAATCCATCCGTTCCACCTGGCGGTGGCTGGCGCACACGCCGCACGGCGTAAGCGAAGTCCGCGTCATCCGCCCGGGAGGCGGAGGCATTGCCGGCCTGGGCTTCTTCGACGACGAGGAGTCCTTCGTCGCGGCATGCGTCGAGGCCAATGCTGCCGGCAATGTGTACGTGGGCATTCAGCCGCGCCCCCGGCGCCTGCTGGAGTTGGCCCCCAACGTCCTCCGTCCCCTCAAGAGTGGGGCGGGCAGCAAGGACATCGAACTGGTGACGGCCACGGTGGTGGACCTGGACCCGGTGCGCCCCAAGGACACGGCCAGCACTGAGGACGAGCTCTCGCTGACGCTCCAGGTGGCGGAAGCCGCCGCGGCCTGGTGCGAAGCGCAGGGCCTCGTCCGCCCGCGGCTGATGATGAGCGGCAACGGAGCGCAGCTGTGGTTCGCCCTGCCACCGCAGTCCCTTGCGGGGGAAGGCCACGCGCGCGTGCAGGCGGGCCTGAAGGCCTTCGAGGCTGAGCTCCGCGCCCGCTTCGCCACCGAGCGCGTGCACGTGGACTCCATCCACGACGTGGCGCGCATCATCAAGGTGGTGGGCACCGTCAGCCGGAAAGGGGTGGGGACAGCGGAGCGGCCTCACCGAGCAGCTCGGGCGCTCGCCGGCTTCGAGCGCGTGGAAGACGCAGTCCTCCTGGAGCGCCTGCTGCGCGCGCCGGTGCAGCAGTCCGTGGCGAACCTGGCGCGTCCAGCCCAGGTGGCGATGCCGCTGGCGCCGGCTGCCTCGGCCCCGCAGGGGACGGTGAAGGCCCGTCGGACGGAGACGGGGGAGTATGACTGGGCGCACCCGGTGGAGATGTGCGGCCCGGTGCAGCGCCTGTGGGAGCAGGGCGCGGAGGACCGGAGCGTCGCCATCTTCAACATGGTGCGCTTCTTCGCGCACAAGGGGCTGGGCCTCGACGAAATCACCGAACTCGTCCTCGAGTACGACAGGCGGGGCCTGGGGAAGCTGAAGGGGAGAGACGGCAAGGCGTACATCTCCAAGGCTTACGAAAAGGTGATGGCCACTGCCCGCGAGGATGGTGCCGTGGCGCCGCCCTGCCACTCCCTCCAGGGCCTGGGCTACTGCCGCGTCAACCGCGAGCCGGACGTGCGCTGCGAGCTCTACGACGTCGTCTTCGACATCGAGAAGGCCGTGGAGGCGCTCGCCACGGTACCGGCCCAGGACGTGGAGTACCGCCTTAAGCCCATTCTGGAGGCCATCGCCCACCGCCCACCGTCCGCGCAAGAGAAGTACCTGGGCCTGCTGGAGGTGCGCACGGGCTTGCCCGCGCAGAAGCTGCGGCTGTCCATGGCCCGTGCCGTGCGCACTTCAGCAGCGGGAGAGGGCGCGGAGGGCGCGGACTCCAAGGGAGGCGGGAAGGGCAGCAGCGGCGACGACACCATCGATGGCGAGGTGTACGAGGACGCCTACTGCTACTACACGGTGACGCAGCGGGGCGAGGCGAAGGCCATTTCCTCCTTCACCTTCACGCCCAGGGCCGTCGTCGAAACCGAGGAAGGGGAGGTGTTCCTCGGGGACATCCGCACGGACAAGGGCACCCACCTGGACGGGGCGCGCTTGCCGCGACGGGCCTTCAGCTCGCGCAAGGAGTTGCTGCACCACCTGCCCTCCGTCCACACTCAGTGGACGGGCAGCGACAACAACGTGCAGGGCCTCTTGCGCGTGGTGGCTCGCCGGCCGGCGCCGCGGCTGCCAGGCACCACGATGCTTGGGGACTTCAAGCGGGGAGCGCACCACGTCTGGGTGGCGCCTGAGTGCACCATTGGGGTGGGGGGCTTCCTCTCAGACTCCCCCGTGGCGTACCTGCCGAATGGCACCTCGCTGGAATTGCGCATTCGCTACGAGGCCACGGACGACGACACCTTTCACGAGGTGGCGAGCACGGTTTTCGAATGCCTCCTGAAAATCAACACGCCCCAGGTGGTGCTTCCGATGCTGGGGTGGTTCTTCGCGACGCCGATGAAGCCGCGCTTCATGGAGAAGGTGGGCTCCTTTCCGCTCCTCTTCATCCACGGGACGCAAGGCAGCGGCAAGTCGAGCATGTGCACCGACGTCTTCTGGCCCCTCTTCGGCGTGCCCTCCTCCGACGCCTACAGCGTGACGGAGACGGAGTTCGCCCTGGTGAAGCTGCTGTCCGCCACGCGCTCCGTGCCCGTGGTGGCCGACGAGTACAAGCCCTACGACATGCCGCTGCACCGCCTCCAGATGCTGCACCGCTACATGCGGCGCCTCTACCGCGGGGAGACAGAGGAGCGTGGCCGCTCGGACTTGTCGGTGGTGAGCTACCGCTTGCAGGCGCCGCTGTGTGTGGCCGGCGAGACACGCCCCACGGAGGCCGCTCTCCTCGAGCGCCTTCTCACCGTCAACCCCGAGAAGGCGACGCTGAAGCGGCGTGACTGCCGGGCGGCCTTCCGCAAGCTGAAGGCCGCCAACCTGGCCCTCTTCGCGCCTCGCTACATTCAATTCTGCCTGGGGCGAAACTTCGACGCGGACTACCGCGTGGCCCGCACCGTGGCGGACGACTTCCTTGAGGGACGTGAAGTGCCACCGCGCGTCGTCGACAACGTGGTGGCCATGCTGCTGGGGCTGCACCTCTTCGAGACATTCGCCCAAGAGTGCGGCTACGCGCTGCCCGTGGACTTGGGGGCCCGCGAAGCTGTCAATGCCGTGCTGGCGGACATCCTTGAGACGGAAGCCGGGGTGAAGAATGCCCTCGACGTCTTCCTGGAGATGCTGAGCGTCATGGCCGTTCAGGGGGAGCTGCGGCACCGGGTGCATTACGCCTTCGAGGGCGAGCGCTTCTGCCTGCACCTGGAGAGCGCCTACGACGCCTTCCGCGCCCACTGCAAGCGCATCGACTACGAGGGCGAAATCGTGGACACGAAGGCGCTGCGGCGCCTGATGCACGAGAATCTCCGCGAGGGGGGCTACGTCGTCGCCCTGAACGAGCGCGTCTGCTTCGACGGGCGGATGAATCGCCGTCGCGCCGTGGTGATGGACTTGTCTCGCACGCGCCTCGTTTCGGCAGAGGAATTCCCGCACTCCCACGACTGGCGTGCGCGCAACAGCGACTACACGGCGGATGACGTCAACGAATAGCCGGCCCGAGCGGTGAGTGCCCTACGGCTGGCAGCCGTGGGGCGCGGAGACGCGTGGGCATGTCCCCAAATGCTTGCAGGTGGCTCTTGTCATGGTGATGGACCCGAGAATGCTGAAGCAGGTTGAGGATGACGTCACGGTGGCTGAGCGGCCAATCCCCGTGCGGCAACGCCGCGAGGATGCAGTGGACGTGTTGTCCGAGGCCCTGTGGGAGTTGTGGCTGCGTCGGCATGCGCAGCCGCAACGACAGACGCCCGCGTGGGGTGCGGAGGAGAGCGCGCATGGCTGAGCCGCAGACTCTCGACTTGTCTTCTTCCGGGGACAGAGCGTCCATGGCTTTCGCCCGAGGGCGTGCTGCCCCGGACGAAGGAGACACCACCATGGCGAAGAAGGGGATTGCACGGGCCGCGCGCAAGGAGCTGGCGGACGTGCCACAGCAGGTGGCCGCCCTGGCCAGCATGTCGGTTCCGGATTTGGCGGCGAAGTACCTGGAGCTGTACGGCGAGCCCACGCGCAGCCGCAACCGGGACTACCTGAAGAAGCGCCTGGCCTTCCGGATTCAGGAGCTGGCCGAAGGGGGCCTCTCCACGCGCGCCGTCGCCCGCATCTCGGAGTTGGGCGACAAGCTGCCAGAGCGCTGGAGGATGCGACAGGTGGAGGAGACGAAGGCCACAGCGTCGCCTCCGCCACCTGCTGTGGCCGAGCGCGCACCCGCTGCGGACGGGCGCGACGCGCGCCTGCCGCCGCCGGGCACGGTGCTGACGCGCGTATTCAAGGGGGCGCAGCACCGGGTGACGGTGCGCGAGGGCGGAATCGAATACGAGGGCCAGCTTCACCGCAGCCTCTCCAGCGTGGCCAAGCTGATTACTGGCACGGCCTGGAATGGCTTCACCTTCTTCGGCATCAAGGACGGCAGCCCGAAGGCGGTGAAGTCATGAGCGGCCCCGCCTTCTTCCAAACGTACATGGGCCAGCGCTTCTACGAGACGACGATGCCGCAGCTCGTCCGCCAACTGGGGCGTCTCAACGACAACGTGGAGCGGCTGGTGGCCGTCGCGGAGCAGCTCGCCGGGCAGAAGGAGGCATCGAGCGCCGAGCCGGCACGCCCGACAACGACAGCGGGGACGGAGGAACCATGAGGAAGAACAAAGCACCGCTCACCGAGGAGAAGCGCTGTGCCGTCTACACGCGCAAGTCCACCGCGGCGGGCCTGGAGATGGAATTCAACAGCCTCGACGCCCAGCGCGAGTCCTGTGTCGCCTACGTGCAGCGCCAGCCCGGCTGGGTGTTGGTGGATGAGAGCTACGACGACGGCGGCTTCACCGGTGCCAATATGGAGCGGCCCGCCTTCCAGCGACTGCTGCAGGACGTGGACGCGGGCCGGGTAGACGTGGTGGTGGTGTACAAGGTGGACCGCCTCTCCCGCAGCCTCCTCGACTTCGCGAAAGTCATGGAGCGCTTCAATGCGGCGGGCGCCTCCTTCGTCTCGGTGACGCAGAACTTCAGCACGGCGGACGCCATGGGGCGGCTGACGTTGAACATGCTGATGTCCTTCGCCGAGTTCGAGCGGGAGATGATTTCCGAGCGGACGCGGGACAAGGTGGCCGCCGCGAGGCGCAAGGGGAAGTGGACGGGAGGACGCGCGCCGCTGGGCTACGAGGTGAAGGACAAGCGCCTCGTGGTGAATGAGTACGAGGCGGTGGTGGTGCGGGAGGCCTTCGAGTTGTACCTCCAGCACCAGCAGGCCTCGGCGGTGGCGCGCCTCCTCAACGAGGCGGGGCGCAAGACGAAGCGATACGAGGCCCAGAGTGGTGCCACACGCGCGGCCCGGAGGTGGACGACGCAGGATGTGCTGCGCCTCTTGAGGAGTCCCCTGTACGCGGGCTTCGTGCCGTATGGTGACGAGACGCACCCGGGCGAGCACCCGGCGATTGTCGACAGGGCCACCTTTCACCGGGTGCAGGACATGCTGGAGGGCCCCGGCATTCAGTACCACGGGCGCAACCCCGACTACGTGCTGCGAGGCCTGTTGCGCTGCGGCCTGTGTGGCGAGGCGATGACGCCCGGCAGCACGCGCAAGGGCGAGCGCGAGTACCGCTACTACCGCTGCGTCACCCGGGACAAGCAGGGGAAGGAGGGGTGCCGGGCCGCCCCCCTTCCGGCAGCCGCCCTGGAGGACTTCGTCGTCGCCCAGCTGCGGGAAGTCTCGGTAGGTGACGGCTTCGCTGCCCAGGTGCATGCCCGCCTCACCGCGCGGCTGGAGGAGAAGCACCAGGCCCTGCGTGTCGAGCGCTCGCAGTTGCCGAGGGACTTGGCCAAGCGCGCTGGGGAGTCGAGGAAGTGGGTGGATTCCCTCGCGAAGCTGGAGGGCCCCGCCCGGCGCCTCGTCGAGGAGAAGCTGACGGCCGCGGAAGAGGAGGTCGCCGGCATGCGGAAGCGGCTGGCGGAGGTGGAGCGCGCCCTGGACGCCATTGAGGGGGAGAAGGTGGAGGCTGCGTGGGTGGTCCAGGCCCTGGCGAACTTCGACGCGGTGTGGGACGCCCTCACCTCGACGAATCGGGGGCGCCTGCTGCGGGCCCTCGTTGGCCGGGTGGTGGTGAACGAGGCGACGGGCCAGGTCGACGTGCATACGGCCCACGCAGGTGAGGCCGCAGCGACTGGGCGCGAGGGGGTGGCGGCGTGAGCGCGAGCCCCGACTCTCAGCCGGCGGATGCCAGCCTCGTCAGCGCGCACTTCCACCGAGTGCGTCGCGCGAAGGTGCGCCTCCGAGGGGGAGCACCACCTCCGCCGCGAGAGGTGGCGCGCCGGCCAGCGCATGTCGCGCGGATGCTGGCCCTGGCGCACCATGTGGAGTTGGCCATTGAGCGAGGCCTCGTGGCGAGCGCAGCGGACGTCGCCGGCCAACTGGGCTTCACCCGGGCTCGCGTGACGCACCTGCTGGACTTGCAACTGCTGGCGCCGGACATCCAGGAGGAGGTGCTATTCCTCGAGGCCGTCGATGGGGCGGAGCCGCTCAGTGAGAGGGGCCTCCGGGCCGTTGCACACGCGGGGACGTGGGAAGCGCAGCGCGAGCGCTGGCGCGAGCTGAAGGCTTCATTCTGAGATGGGAGCCCGAATACCTTGACTCCTTGGTGTAGCGTGAGTGCAAGAAGCTGTCTGTGGTGTTGAAGAATATGCGGGCCGGGTGGCCCGCGAGGAAAGCGAGCGAGAGCACATGCAGAGCGACATGATGAGTGCCATTCAGGCTGCGGTAGCGGAGGAAGTGGGGAAGGCGATGGGCCGGCAGTTGGAGCTGCTGGAGAAGATTGCTCAGTTCCTGGGCATTGAGCCCAGCAGCGCTCGTGCGACGTCCGCGCCGAAGCGCACACTTGCGCCTCCGCCTCCGCCGAAGCGCCCGTCCTCGGTGCCCGTGCGAAAGTGGGCGAGGCAAGAGGCCGCGCCGAAGCCCACGCGGGCCGGGCCCTCGCCCCAGAAGAGCCGTGGGCGCCCGCGCGGAGCGCGACGCACAGCGAATGCCCCAGCCCCCAGCTCCAGTCTCAGCCCCGAGGCGTCCGTCTCCTACGTGGCGGGGCAGGAGGTGCGCTACAAGCAGGGACGGGGCACCTTCTCGGCCAAGGTGAAGGCTGTCGACGAGAAGGCGAGGACGGTGACATTGGAGCGCCTCGGCGACGGAAAGAAGGTGGAGCGGCCCTTTGCGAAGGTGGCCGCTGCCTGATGCCCGATTGAGGGGCGCCTTGTTCGAAAGCGCGATTGCCCTCCTGCGAAGCTTGCATCGGGGGCTGCGTCCCCTCAGTGCAATCCCATGTGCAGGCCGGCCTTCTTCGACCGGTCTGTGTAGGTGCGGTTGCATGCGGGCGGAGACGTGGAGCCGCTGCTCCTGAGACGCTCTGCTTGGTGAGCCTGCCCTGGGTGCCGCGCTACCCCGGTTGGGTATGACGTGCAGGGGGAGTCGTTGAAGGGCGGACAGGAGCAGGTGCCCGTGGTGCGCTCCGCGCCTTCCCAGGTCGCCCTTGTCATGTTAGTGGGTGAGATTGCAATGCACCCAATCAGTACCTAGGACTATTACCCATGGCAAAAGAGCCCGATGAAGTGACGACGGAAAAGCTGCCCTCCAGAGAGCCCGTCGCTCCTCCCACCCCCAGCAATCCACGCTTCCTCTTCATGGTAGGCGAGGTGCGTTTTGAGGCGGTGAGGCTTCTGGAAGTGCGGACGACGGGAGAGGCGCTGATGCTTGCCCAGCGTCGCGTGCCTGGAGGGACATTGACGGGCCCTTGTCTCGTGCGCCGGCTCGCCAGCCCCGCCACTCACATGGAAAGGCGGCGCCTGGTAGAGGAGGTGGAACTCGCCTTTCGCCTCAGCCACCCAGCCATTGCCCAGGTCATTCACCTGGAGTTTGATGATGAGGAGGATTCGCCGTACGTCATCATGGAATACGTCGCTGGCTCGTCGCTCGACACCTTGGTGAACGCGGCCGTCATCCGCGGGCAGCCACTTTCTCAACCCTTCGGGCTCTATGTGGGAGGCGAGTTGGCGGACGCCCTCCACCACGCGCACACACGGGTGGGAGATGACGGCAAACCTCTGGGCATCATCCATCGCGACGTCAGCCCACGGCATGTCTGGGTGGGAGAGCATGGCGAAGTGAAGTTGCTGGACTTTGGCGCGGCCTTCTCTCTGGTGGTGGGGCGCGAGGAGTCGCCGGAGAGTCTTCTCCGCGGGGACGTAGCCTACGCCTCGCCCGAGTACCTTCATCGCCAAGCCCTGACTCCACGTTCGGACATCTTCAGTCTCGGGGTGCTGCTGGTGGAGGTCCTCACCGGACGTCACCTGTTCGATGTGCGGGACTATTCACCGAGGTGGGAGAAGGAGAGTCGGCTGAGGTTGGAGGCGCAACCCACGCTGCCGCTCCAGCAGATGGAGGCGCTCATGGCCGGTTTCGGCCCGGACTTCGTCGAGAAGGCCGTGGCCCCTCTCCCCGAGGACATCAAGGCCGTGCTGCATACCGCGCTACGGGCCAACCCCCAAGAGCGCTTCGCCACGGCGGCGGACATGAGGGACGCTCTGCGTGGCGCGGCCCTCGCGCAGGGTATGGCGCCCTATAGGCGCGAAGAGGTTGCCATGGAAGCGGCCCGCGTGCGGTCCGCGGGCAGCGAGTTGCGCGACGTGGTGGAGTTCGGCGAGGCGGGCATCTATCCCCAAGGGCTCGAGGCGCACGAGCTGGCCGCTCTCAAGAAGAAGGAGTAGACGCTCGCGGGCCGGGAGAGACGCGTGGGGCCTGAAGCCCACGCGTCCCTTAGGAGGTTCGACGCCGCAGCTCGCGTCGGCGACGTCGTTACGCTGGAGGCGCGTGACGGCCTGACGGCGGACGCTCCCAAGGAGCCTCGTGCCGAGGCCGAGGTGGGCACGAGGAGGGGTAGCTGGCTCCGCGCGGGCCTCAACGAGACAGCTCGGCGGCGACGTGGACCAGCGCGGCGAGCTTCCTTTCGTCCATCTTGCGCGCGAGGAACATCAGCCGCCGCAAGGTTCCTGCGTCTTCTGTACGAAGCCTGGGGCCGTCTACAGCAAGGCCCAGAATCTCATCGGAGGAGAGCATCAACTCCGCGCATATCCGGGCAAAGGACTCGATGCCGGGCAACATCTCCCCGCGTTCCAGCCGGCTGTAGACGGGCGGACTGATGCCCACGCGTTCTCCGACTTCAGCTTGGGTGAGGCCCATTTGCTCGCGGGCCGTTCGTGCGGCAGTGCCAATGAGGGCGGACATTTTTTCATTCATAACGTGCTGGGCATTGTAGCTGAGCTGCCGTCTGCGAAGGCGACGACATGCCTTCAGCGCAGGATGGAAAGAAGCTGGAGGAGGGCCTGTGCCTGGCGCTCATCGAGGTGGTGCACGCGGTGCAGCAGCTGATTCCGAGCGGACTCGCCCTCCAGGGGCAGGCTGTGGGGGTAGCCCAGGAGTTCATTCGGCGAGGCCCCCAGGACAGCACAGAGCCGATGCAGGGTGGGGATGCTGGGCAGCATGTGCCCGCGCTCCATCCGGTTGTACACCGTGACAGAGATGGCTGTGCGGCTGGCGACCTCTGCCTGAGTGAGGCGCGCGCGGAGGCGCGCGGCGCGGGCGGCTGCGCCAATGACGAAGGAAAGCGGGGAGCCAAGGGTGGCAGCGCTAAGGGCAGCAGAGCGAAGGGATGGAGATAGTGCAGGCGCCTTGTCGGGGGGGCGGATGTACATCCTGAGATGGTACTTCGCGAGTGGCTTGATTGCACCTAATCAGTGAGAAGTGGATGCATCCGGCTTCGGAGGTGGGCCGGACATTTCGCGCGATTTCCTGGGGCTTCTGGTAGCGTGCGCCTGCGCCGGGAGGAGAGAGAGTTGCATGCGCGAGCCCGCTGTCCTGATGTCCGCCATGTCGCCAGGGAGGAAGTCGCCATGAGGGATGACGGCCCCCCGGCCGTGTTGTCCCCCGGGGACGTGGTGATGGGCTACACGGTGGTGAAGCAACTGGGGCGAGGCGGATTTGGGACTGTCTACCTCGCGACGTGCGACGGGCAGTCCTACGCCCTGAAGCTGGTGGAGCTGCGGCGCGTGGGCGGGCGAGTGGAGCGGGAGATTTCCATTCTGCTGCGCCTCAAGCATCCCAACGTGGTGGGAATTCGCGGCTTCGTCTACTGGCCGCCGGTGGAGTCCGAGTTCGTCCTCATCGCCATGTCCTACGTGGAGGGGCGGCAGTTGGGGGTGTGGGCGAAGGAGGAGAACCCCTCGGCCCGCGCGGTGGCCCAGGCGGCGCTCGGCGTGGCGCGCGCGCTGGCCGCCTCCCATGAGGCTGGGGTGGTGCACCGAGACGTGAAAGAGGCCAACGTCATGGTGCAGGACGCCGATGGCCTGGCCGTCCTCGTGGACTACGGCGTGGGGGATTACGAGGGCGCTCCTGGCGTCACGCTCTCCATCCTGCCCCCTGGGACGCCGGAGTTCCTCCCTCCTGAAGCGTGGTTGTACCTGGAGAAGAACTCAGGCGTGCGCGGCGCACGGTACGTGCCTGGCCCGGCGGACGACGTGTGGGCCCTGGGCGTTCTTCTCTATCGCCTCCTCACGGCGAAGGTGCCGTTCGAGGCTGCGGATACCCAGGCCTTCATCAATGCCGTCATCACCGCGTCGCCTGCTCCCCCACATGTCGCGAATGACCGGGTGCCTGAGCAGCTGAGCCAGGTGTGCATGCGCCTGCTGGAGAAGGAGCCTTCAGTCCGCCCGGGAGCGCGTGCCGTCTGCGAGGCGCTGGAGGAGGTACTGGCGAAGGCGGCGGAGGAGGCGTCCTGGGACGTCCCTCTCTGCGACGCCTACGGCCCGGACACGGCCACGACGGAGGGGGTGCGGGACAAGAAGGCCCGGTGGGTGAATGCCCCCCTGCGCCGCCCTCGTCGGGGGAAGCGGGCCGTGCCGGCGCGCGTGGAGGTGGTGCCCCAGCCCAACGCGGCCCCTCTCGAGGCGGTACGTGTGCCCGCGGCCTCGGCCTTTCTACCTGTGGAGGAGAAGTCAGTCGGCCCGGTGCTGCTGCCGGAACTGCCGGCCGCAAGGCAGGAAGAGGAAGCTCCCGTGGTGGATGGGGTGCCGAGGCCCGCATCCTTTCGCATCAGAAGGGGGCGGGTGGTGGGCGTGTGCCTGCTGGCCATGGCCCTCGCGTATGGGGCGTACTTCTCACAGCGGACGGCTTCACCGCAGCCGCAGGTCGTCCCCGGCCAAGAAGTAGCGACATATGCCAAGAAACCTCAAGCTGTCCCGGCCGCAGCTCCCATCGGGCCGGAGGCAACACCTGCGGCCGTCGCGCCCCCTGCGACGCTTCCCGAGGTGACTGCAACCGTGACGACCCCCCAGAATGACACCGCTTCCTCCCCGCCAGCGCCTGCGAAGAAGGCCGCGAGGAGCGTCCGCAGTGCCGTGGCGGCGACGGCCCTCTGCGGCGCGCTGGCCTGCTCGGGCCCCCAGGTGCGCCCGGCTCCGGATCCTGAACCGTGCCCGCCAGGCGCCACCAAGGGCATGAAGAAGCTCGGCATGGGGCTTGGGGACACGGAGTTCGCGAGCTTCGTCCGGGGGGAGGAAAAATACGTAACGGTGAGGGACGGCACTGCACAGATCATTGTGGGGTCGGACTACGCCACGTTGTCTGGGCGGCTCGTTATCGCCGACCGCGTCTATGTCCGACTGACTCGGGCGCGATTTCGCGGAGAGAGCTTCCCTGTGTGCCTGGAGGTGCTGGACACCTCGAACAACCGCGGACTGGAGATAGAGGGTGGCGGAGGGGAGACGGGTAAGGCGCGCGTGTACTCTGCCGTTATGGTCAAGGCAGTGAGTGAGTTTGAATGACCTGTCGTTATTGAACAGGCGCCCGTGAGTCGCCAGCGGTGTCGCCGCTGGCTTGGTAGGGGAGACGTCGCGTGCATCATTCAGTGTCGGCCGTGCTGCTTTTCCTTCTCCTCGCAGGGGAGGGGACGGCCCTGGCGCAGTCGCCCGCATCCACCGTGGGGCTGAGCGTTCGCCGAATCGAGCTGGTCTCGGATGATGCTCAGCCAGCACCTGAAGTGGCGGTGAGCCCAGGACTTTCGACGATGCTTCTCTTTGATTCGGAGGTGAGTCGAGAGGGGCTGATGCTCGAGGGACGCGAGCGCTTCGCGATGGTGGACGCTGGGCTTACTACCTTGCGCCTGATTCCGTCCGAGAAAATCTCGGCAGGAGAGCGGCTCAAGTTGACGGTGCGCTTTCAGGATGGCGCGGCCCCGGCGAGTGCGACGTTTGTGCTGGTCGCGCACCCTGCACGGTCAGAAGCGCTCGTCGAGGTCTATCGGCGCAAGAGGAGCGTCGAGACGTACCAGGAGGAAGTCCGGCAGGCTCGCATCGAGGCTGAGAAATGCAGAGAGGAGAATGAGCGCCTGCGCGCGGAGCGAAGTGCTCCTGATGGGCTGACGGGACTCATCTCGACGGAAGTCCTCAGCGGGCGGGGCGTTGAGTTCCGCGACGTGACCAAGGATGTAACTCAGGGCCCGGGCGGGGCAGCAGGCAAACACCGTGTCCTCTCATACCGCGCAGCTCGCAGGGTGGCCGTCGAGGTCGCTCTCAAGTATGTAGGAGATGCCCAGCCGTGGACTGCCAAGGGGGCAACCCTCCGGGGTAAGGCCAACGAGGAGCTGAAGGTGCTCCAAGTGTGGCAGTCGGGCCCCGTGGCCGCTGGTTCGCCGAGCCAGCGAGTGGTGGTGGAGGCTGAGGCTGCATCCGAGTCGCCTCAAGGCCCCTTCACGCTCAAGCTCTGGGATGCGGATGGGCGCCGCACCGTCACGCTGGGCAACGTCACTTTCCCATAGATGGGGTGGTGGGACGGACCCATCAGAGGGCGCATCGCTGGCGTTTGGGGACTTGTGGGGATTGTCATTTTAGGGTTCAATTCTATTTCACCTGAATAGGGGTGTCGAATTGCATCTTCATGTGGCCCCACTGTTCCCCGGAGAGCGCGATGGTCCTCACGGTTTCAGCTTGCGCGCAGTCGACTGCGTGCCTTCTTTGTTGCTGCCCTCGATATGAGGGTGTCCGTGCGGTAGATGCGGAGAGCGACGATTCTGCTCCCCCTTCGTGAGCTCAGTTCGCCTGAGTGCGTCCAGGCGCGCATGAGGACTCAGTTGGGCCTCGCACTGCCACGTGAGGCGCGTGCTGACGGTCGTCGTGCGCCGAGGAGCCGTCTGTGCTTCGTCGGGCTGCATGCCTGACGCCCACTGAGGAGCCCTTCCTCAGTCATCTCTATTCGCACATTTGGAGTCATGAACGGACCCGGGCTGCCCTGGCGCCGTGACGTGACACGTCTGTCTGCTGTTGGGACGGGGCCAGGCTTCCTGGCGCCGTGACGTGACACGTCTGCCTATGGCTTGGCCCAACCGGCCTGCCGGCGGCTCCCGCAATGCAATGCATTCACCCCGCAGCCCGGCGCCCTGCCGGACTGAACGGGAGGGCTCTGTCCATTGCCCCGCTTCGGGGCCTTCACAGGAGACGTCGATGTTCATTCGCTGGGCCGTCGTGTTGCTGTTGGTGTTACCCGGAGCGGGGTGGGCGGAAGAGGTTGCCTATCCTGAAGACTACGTGGCCGAGGAGGAAGTTGACCCCGTTGAGGCAGACGGGGATGCGCTGCTCGAGCCATCCGTGGACGAGGGTGATGCCCTGGTCGAGGAGGGGCCGGCCACGTCCGGCTCGGGCTCTCGCTGGGCGAACCGGCTGAGCCTGGAGACCACGACGTGGGCGCTACTGCCGCGCAGAGGAGCTGGAAGGGACGAAGGCTTCCTGCAGGTGCATCCGCGGCTGGAGGTCGTCAAACCAGGCTTCCTCCAAGTCGAGCTGGGCGCTCCGGTGCGACTGCGCATGTGGGGCGCAGAGGCGGGCGGCAGCCTGGTGCGGAAGGAGGACTGGGACGAGCTCTCCGACTGGGGCCAGGTGGTGCAGAACCTGATGGTGGGGGGCGACGCCCCGAACTTCGTGTGGGTGGGTGCCCTGGAGTCCTACACGCTGCTGTCCGGGCACCTGGTGCGCCGCTACAACAACCGCGGCAACCCCAACTACAACCCAGCCGGCGCGGTGGTGACGGGGATGCTGAGGCCCCTCTACGTGGAGGCCTTCGCCTCGGACGTGCTGGGCGCGCGGCTCATGGGGGCGGAAGTCGTGCTGGACGTGCAGCACATCCTCATGGGCCGCCAGCCGTATCCCATGAAATACGCCTTGTCGCTGTCTGCGGTGCATGACTGGGGCAAGGCGGGAGGGACCTCGGAGCCGATGACGCTGGCCCACCTCGACGGGACGGCCATCCTCGTGAGCCGCCGCAAAGGGCAAGGTGGCTTCGAGCTGCAGGCGAACGCAGGCTGGGGCGGGCGTCCCGGAGAGGGCGGCGCGTGGGGCGCGGTGGCGGGGCTGGGCGCGGAGTACATGTCCTCGACGGTGGACATGCGCGCGCGCCTGGAGGGCCGCCTTCAGCGTGGAGGCTTCCGTCAGGGTGCCTTCGGCCCGGACTACGAGCTGGCGCGCTTCCAGGTGGCGGGCCTGACTGCCGTGCCGCAGGCGGACGCGCCCTTCCCGGATGGGTACTCAGCCCACGGCGAGGTGATTCTCAACTGGGACGCGGAGAGCCTGGGTGTCCTGGGGCAGCGCCACTTCCGCCTGTCGATGGGCGCCGAGGTGTTCAACTGGGGCCGGGTGGACGTGGACGGCCGACTGGAGACGCAGCTCTTCCACCGCAACCTTGCGGTGGGAGTGGGCGGCGTGGCGGTGGGCGCGGGCCAGCCGGGGACGCGCTACCTCGCCTCGGGTGACGTGCGGTGGCGCTTCCTGGGCGGGAAGCTGTACGCGGTGGGACAGGGGGGCACGCTGCTCTTCCCGACGGCGGAAGGGACGCTGCGGCCAGGCGCCTT
Source organism: Myxococcus sp. AB036A (assembly GCF_006547355.1). Classification (NCBI taxonomy): domain Bacteria; kingdom Pseudomonadati; phylum Myxococcota; class Myxococcia; order Myxococcales; family Myxococcaceae; genus Myxococcus; species Myxococcus sp. AB036A. Next base: position 26,683 of record NZ_VHLC01000068.1, read on the forward strand.
CGCCTCCGTGGGGCTGGGGGTGGACAATGCGCGCTGAGCGGCGTTGGCGCGGCGGGCTTGGCCTCGCGCTGGTGATTGCCCTCCTGGCCTCCGGGTGCGCCTCGTTGCCGGCGAGGCCGGGCCAGGCGGGCCGAGGGGCCGTCCTGGCCTTCAGTCCCGTCTCCGTGCCCTCCCAGGCGGCGAGGAGCGCGGCGACGGGTGTGTATCAGGGGGAGACGTCGGGCTCCGCGGATGGGACGCCAGAGCCGGGGCCGATGGGCTTTCGACGTGGAGTCATTGGCAGGGCCCTCCACGAGGAGGGAGCGCGCGGCTCGGGCGGGAAGGGCGGAGCCTTCGTCTGTGGCGGCAAGGCCTTGCCCTCGGGCTGGCCCCGCCTGGCCTACAGCCGGGATGTGGTGGAGCCCTTCCTGGCGTGTGCCTCGCCCGCGGAATTCGTGGCCATGCAGCGCGGGGTGGACATGGCCGTGCTGGTGCAGTCCCTCTTTCCCTGGGACGCTGTCCGCCTGGGCGCCCTTGGGCCTCTGGACGAACACGCTTCGGCCGTCCTCAGTCGCCAGCGCGCGGAATTCATCGTCACGTCCGTGGAGAAGTACGGCGTGCCGTATGCCGAGGTGCTCGCCCTCTTCGTCCTCCACGCGGCCTTCGACGACGAGCTGCGCGAGGTGGTGCAGCGGCTGGCTCGCGACAAGCAACTGGGGGAGACGCTGGGCAGCATGCCCGTCGTCCGCGAGGAGCTGAAGCGGCGGGGCCTGGCGCTGGAGGGCTTCCCCGAGCGAGGTGAGCAAGTACGAGACGTGCTGCGCGGGCTGGGGCGCGCGGGCCGGGACATCCTCTCCAGCATCCCCGCGAGTGGTGAGGCCCGGTACACGGAGCTCATGGCGATGCGTGGGCAGATGCCACCGCCCTACCAGGCCGCCCTCGACGAGGTGGAGAAGGCGTTGATGGCGCGGCACTACGCGCCGGGAAGCGTCTCGGCGGGAGCCTTTGACTCGCTCACCTTCGGTGTGCCGCTGGGCTTCTACCACCTGGTGGCCGGCACAGGGCACGGGGCGTCCTCGCTGGCGCAGGGCAAGTACGAGCAGGCCACGCGCGAGCTGGCGCCGGCCGCGCTGGCGGTGGCGGTGTACGCCGGGGGCAAGGGCGCCCGGGCCCTGTTGGAGTCGCGCGGTGGGCTGCGGCGCCTCCAGATGCCGGCGCTCGACGTGGCCGGCATGAAGGCGCTGATGGCGCGCCTGGAGGAGCAGCTCGGCATCACCGCCGCGCGCGACCTGCTGCGCTACCTCCAGGCGAGCCGCGAGGGCGCGCTGGTGGCCGCCGAGTGGGGGGAGGCGGGACTGCTGGCGCTGTACGAGGCGCGCGGAAACCCTGCGAAGGCGCAGGCGGTACTGATCGAGGCGGCGAGCCGCGAGTCCGCCCAAGCCGTGGCCAGCAGGGGCTCCGCAGGGAAGCGGCCCGTCAACCTGGACCTCTTCGAGCAGAACGCCGAGGTGTCCGCTGGGGAGGCGCAGGCGGCCAGCCGCGAGTCCTCCAAGGCTGCAACGACGAGCGGAGGGGCGAATCGCGAGCCCGCCCGCTCTTCGGCGAGAAGGCTGCAATTCGACAACCTGGACCTCTTCGCCCAGGACGCCAAGGTAGGTGCTGCGGAGGCCGCGAAGGCGAAGCTGTTCCTGGCGGAGCTGGAGTCCTCGGGGCCCCGTCTCCCGAAGGACGTGAAGCTGCTGAAGGAGATGGCGCCCAAGCTGAACGAGCCACCTCCGGGAGTCGAGAAGGGGGCGCCGCTTTGGCAGGAGTACGTCGCCTACCGCAAGAGGCGGCTGAAGGAGATTCAGGACGGTGAGGCCGTCAAGGGCCCCCTGAAGTGGGAGGGCTACGGGGGGATGCGCGCCTACTATGCTCGGGGCATGGCCTTCGAGCGGACCATGATCGCCATCCTGGAGGCGGACGCCGCGTTGCCCCGCGCTCAGCGGCGGTGGCTCGGCGACTTCGAGCAGCCGCGCATCGAGGCGCACGTGGGCGTGTCGAAGGTGGACTTCCGGTATGCCGACGTCCTCGTCATCGAGGAGCGCCCCCCACCGGGCCAGGCGCCCCGGGTGGAGACGTTCAGCTTCAAGAGCCGGAACCTCGCTGTCTTGGACGACGAGACTCTTTCTGTGCTGATGAACACGGATGCCAGCAACGCAATGAAGTATTACGGCGGAACGCTGAAGATTCTTCGGGACGGCATGCGACAGCAGGCGGAGGTTCGGAGGGTGCGTCTGGTCTATGAAGGTGGAGAGCTTCGGCCTAGGAAGCGCGAAGCGTTGATCAATGCGGTGAATGCGACGCAGCGACGCGTCAAGGGTGTGGAGGTGTTGTTTCAATGAGCGTGTTGACGCTGCGTGATTTGAATAAGGAGGATAGCTTGCGCTTCTCCTTTGACGGACTCTTCGACTCGAGGAGAGGGTTGGAGCGCGAGGTGTCTCCATTTCTTGATGCTCTTGAGCGCCATGCCAACGGTTGGATGCCGGACATTGTCAAAGCTCGCCGGAAGCGACGGTACTCCAGAGATGCGGTATGGCGAGCGCTGGAGGAACGGCGCAATGAGTACGGAACGATCATTGGGCTGTTTCGCTCGGAGAATCCCAGTGTCTCGTTGGTGCTAAATATCGGGTCCTCAGATGAGCAGCCCGCATTGAATGTCAGCCTCGGTGTGCAGCCACTCTCTTTCTTCAAAGAGGTCGAGACATGCCGCGATTTTGTGGAAGTGGTTCGTGCCTGGCTCTCCCGGTACCCTTCGGAGTATGCCTCAGCTCACGGTATGGCTGACCGAGAGCTTGCAGACTTCCCCGTCTTCGGTCGTGACGACGCCACATGGAAGCGGGATGGGTTCGACAAAGTCTATGAGTTGTTCTGGCTGAACGTCTTCGGCCCCAAGCTCGTTGAGAGCGTAGGTCGTGAGCGGATGCTCTCGACTCCGGCACACCGCGTGGAGGAACTACCCAACGGCTCCGTCCTCCTGGTGCTATGGCCGACTGCCGCCGAGTTCGCGAGTGAGGAGGCGCGTGTGGTGCAGGCCCGAGCCCACGTCCACCTGCGGCCTGACCTCGACTTCGACACGGTGCTGCGCACGCTGCGGGAGCGCAGCGCCGCGCTCGTACCCGTCGAGCCGCGCTTCCACCCTGACGTGGCGCCGTTTCTCTCTCGGCTGCCGGACGAGTTCGCCATCAGCGAGCGGCAACGGAAGATTGCCGAACTCAACGCCTTCCGGCCGCCGGTACCGGAGGAGTGGCTCCCTGTCGCTCATCCCTCGGATGTGGCGAATCCGGAGCGCGTCCTCGAGTCCTACGGCGACTTGTCCGAAGGCCTCGTGGCGGCACTGCACACCAATGTGCCCTCCATCATGGACGAGACGGCCGAGTCCCTCACGGACCTGGACTTCTACTTCTGGCGAGAGAACTTCCCGGAGCGGTACACGCGCGAACTCATCGACAGTCACACAGCTCCGGCGCTGGGCGCCTACCTGGGGGACGTGCTGGTGCGGCGGTTGGGCGGCACGTGGGTGCTGCGGGCGAAAATGGAGGAGTCTCAGGTGCGCGTTGGGAAGCGCGTCTGGCTGCCCTTCCTCCGCGCTCGCCGGTACATGCAGTCCCGCCAGGCACTGCTGGACTACTCGCTCACGCAGTTCTTCCATGAGGCGGAGCGGTACCGGCCCTGAGTGGACCTATTGCTCCTCAGTGAATCTGCTCTTCCTCACGACCGACCTGTCTCCTGGCCGCGGGGACTCTCTCACGCTTCAACTGGCCCCAAAATCCGGGGGCAGACCAGCAGAACCTTCGGTGGCTTGCACTTCTTGCTACGGAGCGAGGAGGGAGAATTCGCTCGGAATCTTCCCTCTCAATCGCATCTTCATTATGCAAGGAAGTCGTCAATAAGTTCACCCGCGTCTGCTGCGAGTTCGCGGTCGAGCGCATCGGCGTCTGCGAGTGCCTGTGCCGCCTTCTCAGCTTGGTCGGCGATCTGCGCCTCAAGTTTTTCGCCGAGCCTGGCGACTGGGAACCCAGAAACATCCCCAGGATCGAGATGCGGAATTGACGTCCCGTACGCTGCGCGAATGAGGAGTGGCCGGCCGTACGTCGGGTGCGTAAGTGCGGTGACCAGGTATCCGGGACGAATCTTTTTCTCGTTTGCGATGATCCGGATGAGATCGTGCGAGAAGAAGATTCGCTCGTGGTGGGCAGTCACTAGCCTCGCGGCACCGTTCAGGCCATAGACCTGACCGGAGCACGCCATGAGGATCCAGCCGCGCTTGACGAAGTAATCGTCGTAGTTGTCGCCGGAATCGATGAGAACTCGCTTGAGGGTTGGTGGATCGATGCTGAACAGCTCATCAGCAGACATGTATGGGAAGCCCTCATTGCCTCCCCCCTCACCATAGATACGCTTGAACCGCGTCATCCACCAGATGCGCTCTGTGACGGCGGAGAGAGGTTCCCAATCCTTGAATCGTTTGAATACCGCCTCCGCAGTTGGCGAGTAATAGCTCGCTTCAAGGCGACGGCGGCCGCCAAATGCCTTCGACGCCGACACGACAAACGCGTGCTCGCTAGCCTTCGGCTTGGGCTCGCCGATCGCGTCCGCAAAGAGCCTTTCTGCGTCGTTCGTTAGACCAATAGCTTCGTTACGAAGCTCGACGATGCGCTCAACGCGCTCCGCGAAGCTCTTCGCCGTCTTCTCGTCTACAAGCGGAATCGGCTGCTCGGCCACATGGTGTGGCTCAATGTGGCGAATGACGCTTGCATACTGCGAACCGCTCATCATCGCGAAGCCCTGTGGCGATTTCAAGAACGCGTAGATCCAGCCCTTCAAATTCGTGTCCTTCGCCTCCACGCGCAGAAAGTGGTGCGAGATGACAGCATTCTCATGGGCCTTTGTGGTTATCGTTACGCGCCCTGGGGATGCCGACGCCATTAGGAGGATCGTCCCTTGCGAAGCGAGGCGCCGCTCAGCGGCGGTTGTCTTCTCAATCGCAAGCCACTTTCTCGGTGTAGTACGAATATCGAAAACTTGGCTCGTATTTAGGTATGGAACTCCATACTGTGAATCAACGAGCACCTGCTTGATACGTGGTGGGGCCCAGAAATCTGCTAGTTCACCTAGCGGGCGCCATCCCGTCTTCTTGGCTCGGACTGCTGTTCGGATGCCGAAGCCCGATGTTAGGTACGTCTCGCCCTCCATCCGTCGATCGCCACCGAACATCAGCGAAGCAGAAATGGAGCGGGCCTTCAGATCATGCCACGGCCACGAGGTACTCGGTCCGGGCGGAGGTGCGACTAGTCTTGCTCGGACAGCCACTTGCGGAACTCCTGGGCGATTTGCTGCGTGTTGTCGTCGATGACCTTTCGACGGGAGAGTTGAGTGCGGTAGACAGGCGTACCATCCTCCCACTCTTTAACCTTTTCTTTGATCTCCTCAACGATTTCGTTGCCTTTCTTGTCGCGGACGTACATGACATTCCCGCGCTTGTCGTGACCGACATGGTTCGCGACCGCCATGAACACTTGATAGTCGTTGAGCTTGCCGGCAGCTTGCTCGATGGCGATAAGTTCCTCGCTCTTTCTCTGCAGCACTAGAACGCTTGTCTGGATACTTACGAATGGCTGGAACGTGTCCGGGTGGAGGTCGATGCTTGCGAGAACACGCGTGTGTCGGAGAATCCACTCGCGGACGTAGCCGAGACCCGGTGAGCCGAGGATGCCGTCTGGCAGGACTATCGCGCAGCGTCCGACTCCGGGCTTGAGGAATCGAACGCAGCGCTCGATGAAGAGAATCTCAGGGGGCTGCGACTTGTGAATGGCGTTTGTTTTCGTCCAGACGTCTTTTGAGGCGTCGTATGACCAAACGTGTCCAAGGTCGTACTTCTCCAGAATCGCTGGCGCGTCCACCGGGATCTTCGAACCGAACGGCGGGTTCGTAAATAGGAGGTCGACATTGCCGAGGAGACCCTGCTTTCGAATATCATCGTCCCACGTCATCGGATCCGCGAGCGAGTTCGCTTGATAGAGGCCTCCAGCTCCATCGTTGTTCATGACCATGTTCATCTTGGAGGCTTTAACCAGTTCCGGATTGAAGTCGAGGCCGATGATGAAGTTTTCGGCGAACTTGCGGATGCGCTCGCGGACCGCGCGCTCAGCGCGATCGATTTTGTGTCCCCACTTTGCCAATTCCGCCGCACGGATCTTCTCGATCACATGGTTCATGGATGTGATGAGGAAGCCTCCGGTGCCGCAAGCAGGGTCAATAATCACCTGCTTTTCGCCAGGGTCGAGCATCGCGACGGCCATCGCGCAGACATTTCGAGGCGTGAAAAACTCACCGCGGTCGCCACGAAGATTCGAACCGACGATCTCCTCGTATGCGCGCCCCTTTACGTCAATGTCACTCTCCAATAGAGAGTACATTTGAAGCTGCGCGACGAGATAAGCGAGCACAACTGGTTGGAGTTCGATTGATTCGCCTTTCCTGAAAATGCTTGGATAGTCGTCACGGACGCGTGCGAAGAGGTCATCAATCCTCTTCTTCACCTTCATAGGTCCGTTCACGCCATGGCGCTCGTCTCCTCCTGCGTAGAACTCAACTACGTCATTGTGGCGCTCGTCGTGAATTTTGCAGAAGATGAGCTTGAGCAGCTCCCAGAATGCCTGTGGCTTCTGGAGTCCCTGATTCCCAGCGATGTAGTTGTGGCAACGCCGAAACGCGAAGAGCAACGCATCGGAGGTCGCGGGCTTGAGTTGGTCGAACTTCGGGCGATCGTTGCCTTCATCGTCGCCGCCGAATTTTGGGATGTCGCCAACTGGGACGATCTCAATCTTCCCGCCCTTGACGATGCGGCGGTAGCACTCCCGCTCGCCGCCGACGCCGTTAGTCCACATCCCGTACGTAACATTCGGGCATGCCGCCATGTAACTCTGGAGCTGGCCGACTCCGTCGTTTTTGTCGGCCGCCTTCACCGTTGGTGCCTTGCACTCAATGATGATCTGCGCATGTTCCTGCTTGTGTGCTGAGCCAGGAGGGAAGATCACAAGGTCTGCACGTGGTTTCCGAGTGCCGATTCGGAGGGTGAACTCGACGGCTATCTGGGCCTTCGCATAGCCGTACTCACGGACGAGCGACTTGGCGATTTCCTGTCGCACGTACTCCTCGGGCGTCTCGCGGCGCTGCGTACTGCCGTCGATAAAGTCGAGGATCTTCCCTTGCTCAACGATAATGGCGGCGACGGTCGGAGTAGGGGTGGCCAAGGCTGTGGTCCTCTCGGTGTGCGGATGTCCTCGACGAGCAAGGAGGCAGGTCGAGCCCGGGCGACGGAAACCCAGGGCTAAACGGTGCGGGAGAGTACATCGCGGACCATCCAGATTGCCAGCGTCGAGAACTAGAACTACCCGGTCTGATGAATCGGGCGCGGTGGCCCCGTGTTAATGGAGCATGACGCCCTCCCTGTTACGCGGACTTGTCCGAGAGCTGAGCGAGTTCCTGGGCTCGATGACGAAGGGAATGGTCCTGCCCGAGACGTCGCACCCTCGGCGACTACCTCACCGGACTGCTGCTCGACGGAGAGCGCAAAAGCATCGAGCCCATGGCGGCCCGGCTCGTCGTAGCGCCCGTGCAGACAGAGGCCATGCGCCAGCGACTTCAGCGGTGCGTGTCCGGCGCGGCTTGGAAGGACACCGAAACGCGACGATGTCTGGCGCGGAAACTCGAGCGCGAGCTACCGGGCTTGGAAGCCCTCGTTATTGACGACACGGGCTTGCCGAAGAAGGGCGTGGATTCAGTGGCTGTGACGCGCCAGTACTCGGGTACCATGGGGCGGACGGAGAACTGCTAGGTGGCGGTCAGCCTGCATGCTGCCGGAGAGAAGGTCAGCGGCTGCATCGTCATGCAGTTGTACCTGCATGAGGAGTGGACGCGCATCAGGAAGCGCTGCAAGGCCGCAGTTGTCCCGCCTGGAGTGAAGTTTAAGAAGTGGCAGATAGCGCTACGCCAATTGGATGACGCCTTGGCGTGAGGCGTATACCGGCACCTCGTCCTGGCCGATGCCGGGTATGGCGATGCGCGGGAGTTCCGCGACATCGTGCGCAAGCGCGGCCTGCGCTACCTCAAGGGCGTGCAGGGCACGCGCAGGGGGGCCGCCCGGCGCTAAGCCAGAGAAGCCAGAGAGGGCGTCGGGGCAGAACGGGCGCCCGCGCACGCGCTACGTGGCCGAGGGCGTGCCTGGACCATCGAGGAGTTGGCGCTTCGGCTTCCGAAGGAGGAATTCCAGGCAGTCTCTTGGCGCGAGGGCATTCGGGGCGAGCAGTCTTCCTGGTTCGCCGCAGTGCGCGTGCGGACGGCAGAGCGGCACGTCCAGCGCGTTGCGCTGAGTGAAGATGAGTGGCTGCTCTTCGAGTGGCCCCAGGAGGAGAAGGCTCTGACGAAGTACTCGCTCTGCTCGCTGCCCGCGAACACGCCGCTGGCGGGGTTGGTGCGATTGTCCAAGCTGCGCTGGAGAGTAGAGCGCGACTGCCAGGAACTCAAAGGCGAGGTGGGACTTGGCCACTTCGAGGGGCGAGGGTGGCGAGGCTTCCCCCGCCATGCCCCTCTCTGCATGGGCGGCGCCTACGGATTCCTCGCGCTCCCCTGGGAGTTTTCCCCGGAGGAGAACATGATGGACACTGCCAGAGGTGCGCCGCCGCCTTCAGCGGCTGCTGCACCGCATCGGCCACTTTCTACTCTGCCTGCGCCACATCGACGCCCGCGCACCTCCTCGGGACCGTCACGCATGTGACCGGGTAGTGTTAGATTTTCCTCCAACCCAAGAGAACTTGCTACATTCGAACCCAAGAGAATGTATGTCTTTGGCGATGGTAGCCGGGCCCACGCAGAACGCGAAGACGACGATGAAAATCAATACCGCGACTGCACTCTCGGCCTACACCACCGCGCGCGAACCGCGCCAAGACCACCAACCGCTTCATGGTGAAGTCGGTAAACAGGACGGCTCGCTCAGCCGCATGGTGCCTACCAAGAACGCTTGGCCGCACGACGCATTCGATGCTGCAGCGGCCTGTCGCATAGAGCTTGAGCGGCGCAACCCCAGCTCGCGCTTCGCGGTCGTAGAACTCTGGAGTCCCTGGGGTCGCGCAGCCCTGCATATCGCCACCCGGCGCGCCAGCGCAGCGTTTTCTGGCGGCGCAAGGGCCGAGTGCTCCGCGGAGCCTTGGGGCTCTCGGAGTCTCTCGGAAGGCTCTGGACGGGGGAGCCGACGGCCTCGCGCCGGGGGGGGCCGAGTGCCCGGTGAGATGGCGGCGGAGGCGGCTGGATCAGAGGCCCCTGAAAGCGCATTCACTTGCAGTATTGGTTTGGAGGGGCCGCGCTGGCCTTGCGTTGACCCCTCTGGGAACAGCAAAGCAGGTAAGAGGCGTAACCAGAAACTAGAGAGAGACGCCCTCCTGGAAAGTTCAGAGCGGAAAGAGCGGGTCTCCTGGGGAATGTTGTTAACCGCCTCCCCAAAAGTTAACAGCACCTGTTAACCGCTCTCGGCCTCTCTCTCCCCAGAACGGGTGAGAGAGCGGTCCAGAGAGCCCAGTTGGCGGCGGAGGAGAGGGGGCATCTCGCTCTGCAGAGTGGAGAGCCAAGAGCGCCCTCTTCAGCACCACGAGCCAGAATCCCTTGTGATTCAGGGGCTTAAGCACGAAGGCCCCGCGATATTCATCGCGAGGCCCGTGTAAAACAAAAGGGCCCTACCGGTTGGTAGGGCCCTTCGTTCAGCTCCCCGACGTGGACTCGAACCACGGACCTAGTGATTAACAGTCACCCGCTCTACCGGCTGAGCTATCGGGGAATATGTCCTCACGGCGGAACCGCGTTGCCGTGATGAGGCGCTTTCTAGAGAATGGTGCCCGCTCTGTCAACAGTCCCTTTTGATCCGCTCTCCCGGCTTCACCTCCAGCCCTGGTCCGCGCTCGCCGGCCTGGGCCCCGTGGCGGCCGATGCCATCGCCCAGGTGCTCTCCGGCTCTGCCGCTGAGCGCGTGCTCGACCGTACTCTACGTGACCGTCGCTCCCTGACCCGAGAGCAGCGCCAGGCCCTCAAGGAGGCCGTCTTCAACGTCGGGCTCTGGCGGCGCCGCCTCGGGTTCCTCCTGGGCCGCGAGGATGCCGCTCCTCCCTTCCTGCTCCATGCCCTGATGCACGGCCTCTCGGTCGTCCCGGCTGTGGAGTCCGCCGCCCTGGCCGGGCTCGGGGATGGGGCGCCGCCCCCGTTGGTTTCGGCACTCCCCCCCACGCTCGCGCTCCGCGCCTCCCTGCCGGACTGGCTCGCCGACCATTTCGCCCGGGAGTTCGGTCCCGAGGCCGACGACTTCTGCGCCCACCTGAACGTCCCCGGGCCCATCACCCTCCGGGCCAACGTCCTGCGCGCCTCGCGGGAGGCCCTTGCCGAGCGGCTTCGCTCCGAGGGCGTCGAGACGCGCCCGGGGACATGGAGCCCGCTGGCGCTCCATATCGAGGGTCCCCGGCCCAACCTCTATGGGCTCCGTTCCCTCCAGGAGGGCCTGTTCGAAGTCCAGGACGAGGGCAGCCAGCTCCTGGGGCTCCTCGTGGAGGCCCGGCCCGGGGAGACGGTGCTGGACCTCTGTGCCGGCGCGGGCGGCAAGACGCTCCAACTGGGCGCGGACATGAAGGACTCGGGGCGGCTCCTGGCCTATGACCCGGACCCCGAGCGGCTCGACCGGCTCCTCCAGCGCTCCGCTCGGGCTCACCTCACCCGAGTCCAGGTGCTCCGGAGCCTTCCCGAGGGCCTGGACGCGGACCGGGTGCTCGTGGACGCGCCGTGCTCGGAGCTGGGCTCCCTGCGCCGGGGCCCCGACCAGCGCTTCCGCATCCAGCCGGAGGTGCTCACCCGGTTTCCGGCGCTCCAGCAGGACATCCTCCAGCGTGGGGCCCTCCTGGTGCGGCCCGGCGGGCGGCTCGTCTACGCCACCTGCACCGTCAACCGCGCGGAGAACGAGGACGTCGTCGCCGCCTTCCTGGCATCTCGCCCGGATTTCCGCCTCGTACGGCCCGGGGCGGGGTGGCTCTCCGACGCGTGCCTCCGCGACGGATTCCTCTTCGTCGCGCCCCACCGGCATGGCACGGACGCTTTCTTCGCGGCCGTCCTGGAGCGGTCGGCAGGGTAGGGGCGGGGGCGACAGGCGGTCGCAGTGTCCGTGTCCCGACGGACGGGGGAACTCAACGCTTCGCCCGCCCGGGCCTCGAATCACCGTGCCCCCCGGGCCCCGGGTGCTATGAAGCGCCCCGTGCGCTGGCTCAAGCCCCTTCCGCTCCGTCCTCGCGACGCCGTGCATGTCGTCGCCCCCTCCGGGCCCTTCGACCGCCCGAGCTTCGAGGCCGGCCTGGCCCTCATCGCGGAGCGCTACAGCCCCGTCCACGGCCCCGACATCTTCGCCGCCCACCGCTACCTCGCGGGGGATGACGCGCGCCGGGGCGGGGAGCTGTCGCGCGCCCTGCTGGACCGGGACGCCCGCGCCATCTTCAGCGCCCGCGGTGGCTACGGCAGCGCCCGGCTCCTGCCGGACCTTCCCTTCGCGGACGCCTCGCACGCGGCCTTCGTCGGCTTCTCCGACCTCACCTCCGTGCACGGGGCGCTCCAGGCGCTGGGGCGCGTCTCCTTCCACGGGCCCGTCCTCACGCAGCTCGGCCGGCAGCCTCCCGCGGTGCGCGAGTACCTGTTCCGACTCCTCGAGTCCCCCGAGGCGCCACCCCCGCTGACGGGCTCTGCCACCTACGTGCCCGGCATGGCGGAGGGGCACCTCGTGGGCGGCAACCTGTCCGTGCTGTCGCGCCTCATCGGCACCTCGTACATGCCGCCGCTCGACGGCGCGGTGCTGCTGCTGGAGGACGTCACCGAGCGCCCGTACCGCATCGACCGCATGTGGACCCACCTGCGCCTGGCGGGCGTCTTCTCCCGCGTGCGAGGCATCGTCCTGGGCGACTTCACCGGGTGCGAGGAGAAGGGTGCGGACTACTCCAGCGCCGACGTGCTCCGTGAGCTCGCGCGCGAGGCGGGCCTTCCCTGCGCGGCGGGCTTCCCCATCGGCCACGGTGACATCAACTACCCCGTGGCGCTCGGCACCCAGGTCCGCTTGGACGCGGACGCCGCGCGCCTCACCTTCCTCGAAGGAGCCGTCCGGGCATGAGTGGCGGTACCCACCCCATCGCGATTCTGCAGAAGGTCCTCGATGACGCCTGTGAATTGGGCGTCTTCCCCTCGGCCCAGGCCGTCGTGCTGCACCGGGGCGTCCAGGTGTTCGGCGGCGTCGCGGGCAAGGTCTCCGGCGACACGCGCTTCGACCTGGCGTCGCTCACCAAGGTCATCAGCACCACCTCGCTCTTCCTCCGCCTCTGGACGGAAGGGAAGGTGGGGCCGGAGACGTTGGTGTCCCGCTACTTCCCGGGCACGCCCGTGGGCGACGCGGGCGTCACCGTGGCGGACCTGCTCTACCACCGCTCCGGCCTGCCGCCCTTCGTGCCCTTCTTCGCGCAGGCGCTCACCGCGCACCCCGAGCTGCTGGACGCGGACTGTCCCTCCGCCCTGCGCGCACGCGTCCGCGACGAGGTCATCCAGGCCGCCGCCGCCACGCCGCTCGCCGCCGAGCCCCAGACGCGCGCCGCCTACAGCGACGTGGGCTTCATCCTTCTGGGCGAAATCCTCTCGCGGGCCGCGGGCGCTCCGCTGGACACGCTCTTCTCCCGCCACGTCGCCGAGCCCCTGGGCCTCAGTGCCCGCTTCCACCGCCTCACCGACTTCCCCGCGGACGCCATGCCCGCGCCCACCGGCGCCACCCGCCCGCGCGAGCCCGCTCCGGGGCAGGAGACGCTGTGGAAGGACGTGCCCACCCAGCCCACGCGCCCGGGCGAAGTGGATGACGACAACGCCTGGGTGATGGACGGCGTCGCCGGTCACGCGGGCCTCTTCGGCACCGCCGTGGACGTGGCCCGCTTCGGCCAGGCCGTGCTGGACGGCTGCGCGGGCGGGGCCATCATCGCGCCGGGGCCGCTGTGGCACCGCGCGCTGGCCACGGACCCGAAGGTGGAGGCCAGCACCCGCTCCATGGGCTTCGACTCGCCCTCCGAGGGCGTGTCCAGCGCCGGGCACTACATTGGCGACACCCCGCCGGGCGCGGTGGGGCACCTGGGCTTCACCGGCACCAGCCTCTGGGTGGACCTGCGCCGCTCGCTGGTGGTGGCGCTGGTGACGAACCGCGTGGCCAACGGCCGCCAGGAAACGCGCATCCGGGATTTCCGACCGCTCTTCCATGACTTCGTCGTGGAGGCGCTCGAGCTCACTGAAACGAAGCAGGGACACCATGGCTGACGACAACGGAAACGTCCTCGACACCCTCGAACCCGGCAGCGTGCGCCGCATCCACCTGGTGGGCGTGGCGGGCACGGGCATGGGCTCCTTCGCCGGCATGCTCAAGGCCGCCGGCTACGACGTCACGGGCAGCGACGAGAATGTCTACCCGCCCATGAGCGACATGCTCCGGACGTGGGGCATCCCCGCCGCCACGCCGTACCGGCCGGAGAACCTGGACGCGGCGAAGCCGGACCTCGTCATCATCGGCAATGTCATCCGCCGCGTGAATCCCGAGGCCACCGCCGTGCGCGAGCGCGGCCTCAAGCAGATGAGCTTCCCCGCCGCGCTGGGCTCGCTCTTCCTGGACCGGTCGCACTCCGTCGTCGTAGCTGGCACCCACGGGAAGACGACGACGTCCTCGCTCATGGCCCACGTGCTGGTGGCGGCGGGCAAGGACCCGTCCTTCCTCGTGGGCGGCGTCACGCAGAACTACGCGGGCAACTACCGCGTGGGGAAGGGGCCGCACTTCGTCGTCGAGGGCGACGAGTACGACACCGCGTACTGGGACAAGGGCTCCAAGTTCCTCCACTACCGGCCGCGCACCGCCATCCTCACCAGCGTGGAGTTCGACCACGCGGACATCTTCCGCGACTTGCCGCACTACGAGGCGACCTTCGAGAAGTTCGTCCGGCTCATCCCCCAGGACGGGCAGCTCATCGTCTGCGCCGCCTACCCCAACGCGGTGAAGCTGGCGCGTGAGGGCTGCCCGGGGCGCGTGGTGACGTACGTGGCGAAGGAGGGCGCGGACGCGGACTACACGCCGCGCAACCTGTCCTTCGGCCCGGATGGCGCGCGCTTCGACGTGGTGGCGCGCGGCGAGGTGCAGGGCACGGTGCAGCTCCCCATGGGCGGCGCGCACAACGTGGAGAACGCGCTGGCCGTCATCGCCGCGGCGCAGGGGCTGGGGCTCACCTTCGACGAAATCGCGCAGGGGCTGGCCACCTTCAGCGGCGTGAAGCGCCGGCAGGAGATTCGCGGCGAGCCTGACGGTGTCCTGGTGATTGACGACTTCGCGCACCACCCGACGGCGGTGCGGGAGACCATCGCCGCCATCCACCACCGCTACCCGGAGCGGCGGCTGTGGGCCATCTTCGAGCCGCGCTCCAACACCAGCCGCCGCAACATCCACCAGGAGGACTACGCCCACGCCTTCCCCGGCGCGGCCCGCGCCAGCCTCAAGGTGCCCGAGCGCCACGACAAGGTGCCCGTGGGCGAGGAACTGGACGTGCGCAAGCTCGTCACCGACCTCCAGGCCCAGGGCATTCCCGCCGAGGGCGCCACGGACGTGCAGGCCCTGGTGGACCTGGCTGCCCGCGAGGCCCGTCCCGGCGACGTGCTGCTGGTGATGAGCAACGGGGCCTTTGGTGGCTTCATCGACAAGGTGCTCGCGGCCCTCGCGGCCCGGGCGCAGAAGGGAGCCTGACATGCCGCGCCTGCCATTCGCTGTCGTCGTTGGGGCGCTCACGCTGTCCGGCTGTGCGAGCGCTCCCTCCATTCCGCCTCCAGGGCCAGAGGGGCAGGGGACTTCGCAGCGCAGCGGCCTCAAGGGCTCGCAGCCGCTGGACTTCCAGGTGAAGCGCTATCCCGGCGGCGAGCCGTATGACCTCGCCTCGGACCGGGGCAGCGTGGTGGTGCTCGACGTGTGGGCCACCTGGTGCGAGCCCTGCAAGGACGCGCTCCCCTACTACCAGGACCTCGCGAACGAGTACGCGGCCCAGGGCCTGAAGGTGTACGCGCTCAACATCGACGAGGACCCGCGCGCCATCCCCGCCTTCCTGGCGGAGACGAAGGTGACGCTGCCCATCCTCCTGGACCAGAACGCCCAGGTGGCCGAGCGCACCCTCAAGGTGCGGGGCATGCCCACCACGTATTTCATCGACCGCAAGGGCATGGTGCGCCATGTCCATGAAGGCTTCGCCGAGGAGTTCCTCGCGAAGTACCAGACGGAGCTCGAGGCGCTGCTCGCCGAGCCCACCCCGTAGAGGAGAGCGTCATGTCCCAGGACTCGCCCGACAGCCTGCGCCGCACCGCCGAGGAGGGGGCCCGGCTCGCCGGCCGCATCCTCGCGGACCGGTTCCTGGGCGAGCGCACCATCGAGTTCAAGGGTGGCATCGACCTGGTGACGGACGCGGACAAGGCCTCCGAGGAAGCGCTGCTCGCCTTCATCCGCGAGCGCCACCCCGACCACGCCATCCTCGCGGAGGAGAGCGGCGCCACGCAGGGCACCGACAGCCTGCGCTGGCTGGTGGACCCGCTGGACGGCACCACCAACTACTCGCACCGAGTGCCGCACTTCTGCGTCAGCGTGGCGGTGGAGGGCCCTGGCGGCGTGCTGGCTGGCGTCGTCTATGACCCGATGCTGGACGAGCTGTTCTCCGCCGCGCGCGGGCAGGGCGCCACCCTCAACGGCCGTCCGCTGCGCGCCAGCACCGTGTCCTCGTTGGACCGGGCGCTGCTCTGCACGGGCTTCCCCTACGACGTGCGAGAACGCCCGGAGGGGCCGGTGGGCCTCTTCACCCGCCTCATCCTCCACGCGCAGGGCATGCGCCGCACGGGCAGCGCCGCCATGGACCTGGCCTACGTGGCCGCGGGCCGCTTCGACGGCTTCTTCGAGTTCGGTCTGAAGCCGTGGGACATCGCCGCGGGCTCGCTGCTGGTGGAGGAGGCGGGCGGTGTCATCCGGCACATCTCCGGCGAGCCCTTCGACGTGCTGCGCGGCGACGTGATTGCCTCCGCGCCCGCGCTGGCCCCGGCGCTGCTGTCCGAGGCGAAGCGCTTCGTGGACGGGCTGCGCGAACATCCTCCGCGCGGCTGAGGCTCAGGCTAGAAGAAGCTCTCCGGCACGAAGACGATGTCGCCGGGCTGGAGCATGAAGTTCTTCTCCCGCCCCACGCCGATGTCCTCCACGGGCACGCGAATCTTGCGCTCCTGCCCGTCCACCACGCGCGTCACCAGCGTGTTGTTCTTCGCCGCCAGCTTGGTGAAGCCGCCAGCCAGCGTAATCGCCTGGACGATGGACATCTCATTGTCCACGGGGAAGGTGCCCGGCTTCTGCACCTCGCCGAAGACGAACACCTTCTGCGAGTTGTACTCGCGGATGAGCACCGATACCTGGGGGCGGCGCACGTAGCGCGCCAGGCAGTCCCGCAGCTGGTCCGCCGCCGAGCTGGGCGTCGTTCCCGACAGCGGCACCTTGCCGCACAGCGGGTAGTCGATGGTGCCCTCGCTAGACAGGCGCCAGGTGCCGGAGTGCTCGGGCTCCTGGAAGACGCGCACCTCCACCACGTCTCCGGGCCCCAGCTTGCCGCCACTGGAGCGCGCGGCCTCGGCCTCCGCGGCGGGCGTGGGAGCGGGCGGCGGCGGGCGCTGCGACGTGCCGAAGCAGGCGGGCAGCGTCATCAGGGACAGCACGGTGAGGGCGGCGCGGAAGCTGGTCATCTCCAGGTGGGACAGACGCTCACTCAGTACGTCACGGAGAGGCGGGCGTACCCCTCGTGCCGCGAGTAGTTGAGGCCGCCGCCGTCCACCGAGGAGGAGCGGCGACCCAGCATGTAGCCTGCAGCGCCCGTCAGCCATGGGTAGAACTGGTACTCCGGGCCGATATTCACGCCGACGACGGTGTCCTTCCGGCCGCCGTCGAAGCGCAGGAAGTCCACGGCGAGCCCGCCGGACACCGTCAGCTTGCCGCCGAAGAGGGCGCGCACCTCGCCGTAGCCCCGGTCGTCCGTGAAGAAGCCGTAGGCGGCCACGGGCTCCAGGGTGCGCAGGTAGCCCGCCTTGAAGCTCAGGGTGGGGCTGTAGAGGTAGGTGCCCTCCATCTGCCCCAGGAAGGTGCCGCCACCGGTGCTGCCGAAGTTCTGGCCCCAGCCCGCCTTGGCCGTGACGGCCACCTTGGGGGACACGAGGCCCGCCACGCCGCCCATGACGCGCAGCAGCGAGGCCCCCGGCGTGCTGTCGTTGAAGTAGCTGCGCACGTCCAGGTGGGTGTCGAGCACCACCGCCGTCTTCGGCAGGAAGCGCCAGCGGCCTTCCGCGCCCACGCGCAGGTTGCCGTAGTCGAAGCGCTCCACGGCGGCCGGGTCGCACACGCTTTCGGTGCAGCCGACGGGGCTCACCGAGCTCAGCGGTTGGAAGAACTCCACCGCGTAGGCCACGCTGGGCGTCAGCTCCAGCGCGCCGCCGCCGGGGCGCCACGGGGCCTTCACGCGCGCTTCATTGAAGAGGCTGAGCACGCCCACGCCCACGGCCGCGGTGCGCGTGCGGTCCGAGCGCGCGAACTGGTTCGACACCTCCAGCGTCAGCGGGGCGTCCGGGTTGAAGCGCGCGTTGAGGTCCGCCGCGCCCTCCATGCGCGAGGCCGCGCTGGAGTTCTCCGTCACCAGGCCCGTGTACATCACGTAGTCCAGGTTGGCGCCCAGGTTGAACGCCAGGGTGGACGACGGAATCTCCAGCCGGAAGCCAGGGCGGAAGCGCAGCGCCACGTCGCTCGCCAGGTTGGCCGATACCGGGTCGCTGTTGGGCTCCGAGTTGGAGGTGGGCGAGAAGTAGCCCACGCCGCTGTCCAGCCGCGTCTCCAGGTCGAAGTAGGGGTGCAGCCGCCCGCTGCCCACCTTGAAGCCGTTACCCCCGGTGGGAGGCGCCGCGATGCCCTGGGCGGAGGCCGTGCCGCCCAGCGCGAGCAGCGCCAGAGCACCCAGTCCTCCCCAGAATGTCGCGGGCTGCTTCATGGCTCAGAAGGGCTTCCCAGGTGTGAGGCGCATTTCCTCTCACCTTTCGTGCTTGCGGCCGGCGGCGTCATAACACATGCGAGTCAGGCCGGACCGAAGGTTTGTTGGCGGTGTTACCGGACGGGGCTGGCGGGAGGTGGGCGCACCAGGACGATGTCGGGCGTGGGGGGACGGCTGGGGTCGCCTCCGGGGAGATTGTTGGGCTCCTCCACCTCCACGAAGAGATTTTCATCGGTGCGGAATGCGAGCTGGCCGATGCACTCCTCGGCCTCCGAGCGGAGCTGTCCCACCTTCTGCCGGGCGATCATCACCTTGGTGAATTCGTGCTCGCTGGACGAGGACTCCTGGCGGGACACCGCCTCTTGGAGGGACACGTCCGCCTGCTCGGAGATGCGCAGCAGGCCCTTGATTTGAGTGAGCTTCTCGTTGGCGCAGTTGAGCTTCACCACGTCCTTGGTCCGCCGGGCCTCCTCCACCTTCCCCAACACCGAGCGCAGCACCTCGCGCATGCCGCCCAGGGCCTGCGTGCTGCGCACCAGCTTCGCCGAGTCCGGCACGTCGCTGGCCTTCTCCAACGCCGCGGTGGCGGCGGGAGGGGCTGGCGGCGCGGCGGGGGACGGGCTTTGTGCCGTCGCCATGCCGGCGGCCAGGACGGCGAGCATTCCGACGTTGCGCATGCGGCTCACGATGCCGCAGAGCGTAGAGGCAGGGGTGGGGGGTGTCAAACCAACACGAGGGCAATGAAAGTGGTCAGGACTGACTAGTCAGACCTTCGTTGCGAGACGAACATTGGCCTCGCGCAGACGGGCAGACAGGCTCCTGGCGATATTGACCACGATGAAGGTGAACCCATCTCCATGGGTCCTCCGGAACTCGCGGAGGTCCTGCGCGCTGAGCTGAAGCAGGTCCACGTCCGTCTTTGCGCACACGGTGGCAGAGCGGAAGTCCTTGTCGATGAGGCCCATCTCCCCGAAGAACTCGGGTGGGGACAGCACCGCGAGCGGATGCAGGCCGCCCTGGGGCTGACGGCGCGCGACCTCCACCTGGCCGCGGACGACGACGAAGAGGCTGTCGCCCAAATCCCCTTCTTCGAAGATGACATCCCCGGCCGCGAAGTGCCGCGCCCGCGCCAGCTCGGCGAGGTGGCCAAGCTCCGCGGAGGAGAGCATCTCGAAGAGCGGCGATGCGGCGATGACGGACAGCTTCTCCATGGTCCCCCCGGGGCCCGGGCTGGGTGCTCCCGGCCGGGAGCCTAGCCCGCCGGCGCGAAGACGAAGGGGTAGGAAACGGCTGTCTCGTCGTCGGGTTTGAAGGGGAACACCCAGCTTCGGATGGTGGTGCGGATGCAGTTGCCCACCGCCTCGCTGCCCAGGGTGTTCTCTTCGATTTCGATGTCCCCGGCACGGCCGGACGTCTTGATGGTGAAGCGCACCACCACCTTGCCCTTGAGTCGGGGGTTCCGCTTGAGCTCCTTCTCGTAGCAGCTCTGGATGGCGGCCTTGCGCGCGCGCACGTAGCGGGCCAGCGCGTCGCGGTCCACGTCGGCGCTTTCGATTTCGGGCGTGGCGTCCTGCACGCGGCCCTTCACCACCGTCTCCTTCTTGTCGCCCAGGTCCACCTTGCCACCGCCCTGGGTGCCAATGGCGCCGATGTCCGTCACCGTGCCCGTGCCGCCGCCGCGAGGTCCGCCGCTGGCGCCCACGGAGGCTTCGCGGGCCACGCCCACGCCGCCCGCGCCCGCCAGGGCCTCGGCGATGTCACCGCCGCCACTGGCGCCGCCCAACACGTCCGCGAAGGCACCCTGGCCACCACCGCTATTGGAGCCCAGAATCTTCAGCAGGCCCTTGCCGGAGACCTTCTTCACCACCTCCGCGCGGCGCTGCTGGGCGGCGTCACCCGCGGGCTTGTTCTCCGCGGGCGTGTCCTCCTTGGGCGCGGCATCGGGCTTGTCGCTCTTGGGGGCTTCGGCGGCGCCGGTGTCCGCCGGCTTAGGGGCCTCCACGGGGCGCTGGGGGATGATGGCGCGCACGAAGCGGTCATCCAGTTCGTCCAGCTCCAGCTCGGCCACCTGCGGCGTCTCCGAGGTGATGATGAGGGCGGCGCCGGAGAAGTGGACCAGGAGCGAGGCGGCGAGGATGCCGAAGAAGACGCGGTCCATCGTCTTCCACCGGCTGACCATGACGTCCGTGGGCAGCACCGGCTTCGCCTCGTCGGGCGGCGGCGTGACGAATTGGAAGAAGAGGGTGGCGTCACCCAGCTCCACCTTGCCGCGAGCGCTCTCCGGCAGGGGCAGGACGTGCAGGTCGCCGCGGCGGGTGGCAAGGCCCTGCGCGCGCAGGGATTCGAAGTCCACGTCGGACGAGCCCAGGTTGACGCGGCCCTTCATGTCCGGCGCGATGACGAGCTGGAACTGCTGGTTCGTGTTCTCCAGCAGGGCGAAGCGGGCGGGCCGGCCCTCGGTGGCGGGCAGGACGATGGTGTTCTTCGCGTCGTGGCCGATGGTGACCGCTTCGCGGCGGACGTGGTGCTCTTCGACGATGCGGCCGTTCTGGATGACGCCGACGCGGAGCAGCTTGTTCTGCGAGGTGGCGGCCATGGGACTAGAAGGGTTCCTGTTCCACGCTCTTCTCGACCTTGGGCACGAAGCTCTCGGTGCGGCTGAGGTCGTCGAAGCTCAGGTTGGAGCGCTGGAGGATGTACATGGCCTGGGGCTTCTGGATGCGTCCTTCGACGGTGATGGCTTCCAGGCGGATGACTTTGCGCGGGGCCTTCTTCGGCGACGCGGCGCCGCTGCTGGACGAGGAGGCCTGACTGGCGTCCTGGGCCAGCACGGGCGCGGCGGCGAGCATCACGATGAGGGCGAAGGCGGAGCGCATGGCGGATTTACTGGGAGTCGGTGGTGAGTCTACCCGAGCCGGAGGGCACCGGGGCAGCCGTCGGGCCGTCCGGGGACGGTGCCGGGCTGCTTGGGGCGGAGGTGGTGGAAGGTGAGGCGTCCGGCGCCGCGACGTGCGCGTCCGGCGCTGCGTTGGACACCGACGGGGCGGGCGGTGTTCCCTCGGGGGGGCTGGCCTCGGCGGCTTTCTGCGCCTCGGCGGCCTTTCGGAGCTGGTCCTTCTGCTCGCGCTCCAGGCGCCGCTCCTCGCGGTCGATGAGCTTGCGCGCGTCCTTCACGTACTGGGGGATGCGTTCGTCGCGTCCGCCGCGCGCCTGGTAGTTGTCGAAGTGGGTGAGGGCCGTCTTGTAGCGCTTCAGCGGCTCCATCCCCGGCGGCTCCACGTCGAGGTAGAGGATGGCGAGGTTGAAGTACGCGTCCGCGGCGCGCGGCGTCAGCAGCAGCACCTGTTCGTACTCGGCGCGGGCCCGCGCGAAGTTCCCCTGGCCCCGGTGGGCGTTGCCCAGGTTGAGGCGGGCCGACGCGAAGTCCGGCGCGGCGCGCACCGCGGCCTCCAGTTCGGTGACGGCGGCCTCGTAGTCCTGCGCCTCGTTGAGCATGGCGCCGAAGTTGTTGCGCGCCTCCGCGAAGTCCGGCCGCAGCTGCGCGGCCGTCTTGAAGGACTCCAGGGCCTGGGGACGCGAGTCGAGCGCCAGGTACACCAGCCCCAGCGCGTTGTGCGTGGCCGCGTCCTTCGGGTCGATGGCGCGGGCGTTCTCCAGCACCATGCGCGCCAGCTCGTGCTTGCCCTCGCGGTAGTAGACCTGCGCCAGCACCTGCATGGCGCGCACGTGCCGCTCGTCGCCCTTCAGCGCCTGCTTGGCCTCGGCCGAGGCGGCGGCGTGGTTCTTCGCCTGGAGCAGGGTGATGGCCAGCGCGGTGCGCAGCGCGACCGAGTCCGGCTGGGAGGACAGCCGCTCGCGCAGCTCGGCTTCCAGCTTCGCCGTGCGGCCGGTGCGGCCATACAGGCGCGCCAGGCAGTCCCACGCGGACTGCTGCTCGGGGGCCACGTCCAGCGCCTTGCGGTAGGAGCGCTCCGCATCCGCGGTCTTCCCCATCCGCTCCTGGACGATGCCCAGGTTCGTCCACGCGTAGTCCAGCTTCGGGTCCAGCTCGACCAGGGTGCGCAGCGCCGCTTCGGCCGCGGTCAGCTCTCCCCGGCGCGCAATCTCCACCGCCTCGACGAAGTCGCGCTCGGGGCCGCGCGGCGCTTCCGGACGGGACAGGGGCGGTGACGGCGCCTCCGTGGTGGCGCCCGCGTCCGGCGGTGTCACGGCGGTGGAGCCCGCGTCCTCGGCGGCGGAGGTCTCCTCGGGCGG
>NZ_VHLC01000069.1:0-47628 GCF_006547355.1 Myxococcus sp. AB036A
GACGTACCTCATTCGCCGCATCGAGGAATCCCTCGCCGCTTCTTCGCGGCGAGGGATTCCTCGATGCGGCGAATGAGGTACGTCTTGTTGGGGCTGCGCGTCTCCTCGCCCACCAATTCGCGGAAGCGGGCGCGCAGTTCCGTCAAATTCATGGACTCCAGCTTCTTCGTCTTCGGGGCGGTGGTGCGGGGCATGGTGGTGTTTTCCTTTCCGGGCTGTGGGTACACGTCTGCCATTCGCAAGGGTGGCCCGGAGGCCCTCATGCGCAGGCGCCCCGCTGGGCGGGGCGTGGTTGTTGAGAGGAGGCGCTACTTGCTGCGGGTGTTGCTGGCGGCGCTCAGGCCGGCCTGATAGGCGGCTTCGAGAGCCTCCTTCAGGCGCCACACCGCCACGTCGTGAAAGTCGAGGCTGTCGCTGTTGCGTGTCTTCAAGGTTTCAATGTTGAGTGCTTCGCTTGCTATGCGTTCGAGGGTTGCCTCGGGTGCCCGGGCAGGCTTCGCGGAGCTGGCGGTGCGTGGCTTGCGGGGTGTCATTGTTTCGTCCTTCCGCGCGCCCTTGGGTGGCGCGCGTGAGGCATACACGCTCTGTTGCGCGCGTATGGCAAGTCATTGTGCGCTGGGATTGCGACGGCTCTTGAGCTGATTCGAGGCGGCAACGCGAGTGCTGCCGGCTGCGTCGAGCCCAGCTTGGTAGGCCGCTTCGAGGGCATCCTTCACTTCCCACACCGCGACTTCGCGGAAGTCGATGGGGCCGATGCGCGTCCGCAGCGTGTCGAAGCCCATGTGCCTGTTGGCGATTCTCTCAAGCGCTGCATCGCGCGATGGGAAGATGGCCTGCTCTTCGGAGGCGCTATACGCCTCGGGGGTGTCTGTCATGGCTTTCTCTGGCGCGCCTGCTCGCGAGCGCGTGCGTGCATACGCGCTCTGTCTCAGGTGCAATGCAAGTCACTATTTGCGCAGGTGCGCGAAGCACTCCAAGTCGATGGCGCGCGGATCGACATGCACAAAGGAGGTGGTGCCGTCCGGGAGAATGGGGGCGGCGTCGATGCAGTCCTCGACCGTGACGCCTCCGAGGCGCGCCAGCTTTTCGTCCGTGTCCGCGTAGTAGTCGTCTGCGTCCGTGTCGGCGTCAGGGCGGGTGCCGCCGCGCAGCACCGCGAAGATGCGGACCTTCTGCCCCCGGAGGCCGGGGATTTCGTTGCCGAGGTAGGTGGTATCAGTGCCGATAACCATGGGTGTCTCCTTGGCGCGCAGTGGGGAGGGCGCGAAGACATACACGCTCTACCTTCGAGCGATAGCAAGCCGAGGAGGGAGGGATTCGGGATGCAGGGGCATGGCGGGCGCAGGGGGGCTCTGTTTTGCTGGCGGTGTATGCCTATTGACTGGGCTCTTCCGGGGCGCCGGGCTGCTCGTCGGGAGGCACCGCGATTCGGAGGCCTTGCGGGAACCAGCGCTCGCGAGCCTCCTGCGACAAGGGGCGCACCACCACCTTGCCGGCACCGCCCCCCTTGGGCTTGAGCACTGTGTGCAGGCGCCCGCGTTGGACGAGCTCGGCATGGAGGTGGCCGACGAGGAGCCGGTGCAGGTGGCCGAAGCTGCCTGGCGCGGGGTGCTCGGGCTCGTCCTCGGCCGCGCGGATGAGGAACTCGGTGGAGCGGCAAGCGGGACAGGGCGGGAGCTGGACGATGCCGTCGTCCACGTCCTCGCGACGCGCGACGCCGACCTCCAGGGTGTCGAGGGCGAGGCGATTGCCGCTGCCGCACCGGGCGCAACGTTGAAGCACGTCCTCGGCGGTGACTTCGTGAATGGCCATAGGGGCGTCCTCACGCGACAGCGGTGTACGAGCCGAACCAGTACGTCGAGGCGAGGCCTGGGAGGGTTTGGTGGGTGTAGAAGGCGAAGCCGTCCCTGTCCGGCGCCATGACGGTGGGATTGCCGATGAAGCTTCCGGCGAAGGCGTAGGGGCTGAGGGTGATGGAGGAGGGCGCGGTGGGAAAGCGACTGCGGAACGTCACCGAGCCGCCCCCGGCCAGGTTGTCGTGCGCGGCGGTGTCGCTGTTGCTGTACTGGAGGCCGAGCCGGCCCACCTCGCGCACGCAGCCCGCCAGCTCGAAGGAGGTGTTGCTGGCGGTGCTACTCAGGGGGAGTCGCAATGTGCGCGTCCAGGAGGCGAAGGTGGCGGTCGGCATCCACGGCCGGGCGGGCGCCTGGCTGGACGCGCTGGGGCTGCGCTGTGCCCGCTTCGACTCCGGAGCCATTATCGGCGCCGCGATGAGCGCCACCGCGATTGGCGGCTCGGGAGGCACGGCCTTCACCAGGGACTGCGGGCCGGGCGCCGTCCTCCACGAAATCACGGGCATCAATGGTTGGGCGAAGGCCCCTGTGAATCAGTCTTGGTGCAGTGAAATCAATCTCTCGACAATATCGGTGTCGTGCAGGAACCTCCAGACAGGCGAGATTGATTCGCTGACGAAGGTGGGGGGGAGCAGCTCCTGCATCCTGGGGAAGGAGACGTACTCCTTCCAATGTGGTGGCAATGGCCTTGTTCGAGGCTTCGTGGTGGATAGCGCGAACACCTCCACATACGTCGGCTACATGCTCGACCTGAGTTGCCGCTAGGCATCCTCCGCTTATCTTCGTCTCCACCAGAGCCAGAGTCCCAGCCCCCGGCCTCCCAGCCCACTCCAGCAGGAGGCAGGGCGGCCGGGGGCCGGCCAGGGCGTGGCTCGTGGAGCGGACATGTCGCTCGCGAACGTGAGGGAGTTGTGGTCGTACCAAGGGCATGGCGCCCCCACCCAGAAACCGTGCCAGCAAATCGTCGTGCTTCACAGGGTATATTGAAAAGTTCGCCCTCGTTGGCTGGTGGATGGAGGGCGCTTTGCTCTCAGGAGGGCCGCCCCCCCCTCGCGGCAAGCCCACTCGTGCCATCAGTGTTTGATTTTTATAGGGAGGTTCATTTCGAATGTTGAATCAAAATCCGGAGTATCAGTCCTGTATCCAGAGCTCGGAGAAGGTCTCCTGGCGCCTTGATGACGTATTGCCCAAGGACACCGTCCTGGATTTCAGTCAGCGGTTCCTTTCGGATACGCTGACGGGCGCGGAAGCCATTCCCTTCCTGAACGCTGAGGAGCGGCTGATGCTGAATCACATCCGCTCCAACAGCTATGCGCACCTGTTCCTGTTCCTGGAGGAGTACGCCGTGGCCCTGGCCGCCCAGCGCGCCAGCCTGGAGCTGCACGGGAACGCGACGCACATGCGCGCGCTCCTGCGCTTCACGGAGGAGGAGCTGAAGCACCAGCAGCTCTTCGCGCGCTTCACCGGCGCGTTCGCCCGGGGGTTCAAGGTCGTCCCCGCCCTGCTCGACAACCACGTCGAGGTGGCGCGGGCCATCATGGCGAAGTCGAACCTGGGGGTGCTCATCTTCAACCTGCACCTGGAGTTGATGACGCAGCAGCACTATCTGGAGACGGTCCGCGGAAACAAGGCGGAGAAGCTGGACCCGCTGTTCTGCAACCTGCTCAAGCACCACTGGCTCGAAGAGGCGCAGCACACCCGGCTGGACTTCCTGGAGGCGCAGAAAATCCTCGCCCGGGAGCCCGATACGTTGGACGAGGCCCTCAGGGAGTACGCGGAGTTGCTCCAGGCGCTGCGGGGGACGTTGAACGCTCAGCTCGCGCTGGATCTCCAGACGCTGGAGAAGGTGGTGGGGCGCACGTTCACCCCGGAGGAACAAAAGCACCTGGCCGAGTCCCAGGAGCGTTCGTATGTCTGGGGTTTCATCGGAATGGGGATGAAGGCGCCCCTCTTCCTCTCCCGCCTGCGCGCGCTCTCCCCCATGGCCGAGCAGCGCGTCCTGGAACTGGCTCCGACGTACTACTGTGATTGAGGCGGGCGTCGGGACCGCCGCCTCGCCGCGGCGGTCCCGACGGGCCCCCCTCTTCTGAGGTTGGCCTAGTCTGGCGCGGCGCGGTGGAGCGCCACGCGCGCGGGTACCTCAAACGCCAGCGCCATGGGCCCGGGCTGTCCCTCTCCCGCTGGCAGTACGTCTCGAAGCGCTCCACGTAGCGATGGGCACGGCTGGCGTCGTAAGGGCGGCCCTTCTTGCCGCACATGCGCATGCTCCCCCCTCCGGTTGCACAGCAGAGAGGGCCGCCTATCTCGCCCGTGGAGCACTCATCGTCCATCCAGCCATCTGTTCGAATGATGCGGCCCGCCTGGGGCTCGTGCGCGCCTCGCTCACTCGCATTGACGCGCTGTCGGAAGTGGACTTGACGCGTCGATGACGCAGCGACCGAATTTTGGGTAGGTACAGCCCCTGGGGCCGAGGGTGGACTCAACGCGCTCAACGACCTTTGGGTGCTTCAAGCGTGCCATTAAGAGTGGGCGCGTGAGCGTTCGGCGGCGTGGTCGTGTCCGGGCCGAGACATCCACGGTAGGAGGCATTGGCGCACTTCATGACGAGGGGGCCGCGCGCAGTCCGGCATCCGGCAGATGCGGGCTCGGACACGAGGCCCGGCCCCTGGCATTCAGCGACACCTCGGACCAGAGCATCGCCATGAGGCAACGACGTCCACCACTCCTGATGCTGGTGAGCCTGGTGTCGCTCGCGATGATGTCGCTCGGCATATTCCTCGCATGTTCTGGCGCCTCGGATGGCCGGGGCGCCGAGCCGCCGGAAGAGCCGGGGGAGGGGGGCCCAGATGGAGGCTTCGATACTGAGGTACTCTTCGGGCTCGACGTGCGGCCCGCGAACCCCACGTGTGTCGCGCCCCCGCGCCCCCTGGCCCCCGCGGGCGCGACTCTCGAGCGCGCTTACCCGGAGCTGAGCTTCACCCAGCCCGTGTTCGCGCTCCAGGCGCCAGGGGACAGCCGCCGCATCTATGTGGTGGAGCGGGGCGGACGGGTCCGCGTCTTCGCCTTGAGCGTCACGCCGGTGACCAGCTCCGTCTTCATTGACCTCTCCGGGCAGGTCAACATGGAGCATGACGAGACGGGTCTGCTCGGCATGGCCTTCCATCCGAACTTCGCCACCAACGGGCAGGTGTTCCTTTCCTACGTGGGGAACAACGCCATGGGGGGCCTTCGCTCGTACATCGTCCGCTATCGGAGCGCGGACGGCGGAGCCACGCTGGACCCGGCGAGCGCGGAGAGCGTGCTCGAACAAGACCAACCCTTCTCGTTCCACAACGGCGGGCACTTAGCGTTCGGCCCGGACGGCTTCCTCTACTTCGCGTTCGGCGATGGGGGCGGTCGCGTGGACCCGAGCCGGAAGGCCCAGAACCCCAACGAGCTATTCGGGAAGATGCTGCGCCTCGACGTGGACAGTGCCCGCCCCTACGCCATCCCACCTGGCAACCCATATGCGACGACCGGCGGCCGGAAGGAAATCTACGCCTCGGGTTTCCGCAACCCCTGGCGCTGGAGCTTCGACCGGGCCACCGGGGCGCTCTGGCTGGGCGACGTGGGAGAGAAGCTCCTCGAGGAGATTAACCGCGTTGAGCTGGGGGGCAACTACGGCTGGAGCGTCTTGGAGGGCTCCGAGTGCGTGCGCGGCGCCGGCTGTGACACCGCCGGGCTGACGCCGCCTGTGGCCGCCTATGGCCGTGCCGAGGGCATCTCCGTCACTGGCGGCTACGTGTACCGGGGCACCGCCGTGCCAGCGCTGGTCGGCAAGTACGTCTTCGGAGACTTCGGCGCGGGCCGTGTCTGGACGCTGCCGGGAGATGCCGTGCCGGACGGCGGAGCGAAGCCGGAGCTGCTGTTCACCACGACGCTCGCCATCTCCTCGTTCGCGGAGATGAACGACGGCGAGTTGCTGGTGGTGGACTTCGCCGGAGGCGGCCTGCACCGCCTCGTCGCCTCGCTGCCCGCTGCGCCGGGGAGCGACGCGTTCCCCACGCACCTATCCGCCACCGGCTGCGCGGACCCGCTGGACGTGAAGCGGCCCGCCGTGGGGCTCATCCCCTATGGCGTGAATGCCCCGCTCTGGTCGGACGGCGCGCAGAAGGAGCGTTTCATCGGGGTGCCGGACGGCACGTCGATGTCGGTGGGCCCGGAGGGCGTCCTGGAGGCACCTCCCGGCACGGTGGCGGTGAAGACGTTCATGGTCGGCGGCCGTCTCGTGGAGACACGGCTCTTCATGCGCCACCCGGACGGCGTCTGGGCGGGCTACACGTACGAGTGGAACGACGCGGGCACGGACGCGGTGCTACTGGAGACGGGCAAGGTGAAGACAGTGGGCACCCAGACGTGGACCTTTCCCAGCCGGGGCGAGTGCATGCAGTGTCACACCGCCGCCGCGAGGTTCTTGCTGGGGCTGGAGGTGGCCCAGCTCAACCGCGACTTCGAGTACCCCGGAGCGCGCGTGGCCTCGCAGTTGGGAACGCTGGCACACATCGGCGTGCTGACGTTGCCCTCCGGCGTGGACCAGTTCCCCCGGATGCCGGCCTACGACGGTCCGGAGCCCGTGGAGGCGCGGGCGCGGGCGTACCTCCATGTGAACTGCGCCGTCTGTCACCGGCCCAATGGCCTGGGGCGGGGGGAGTTGGACCTGCGCTACTCCACGTCCGTGCCGGCCATGAAGGTCTGCGGCGTGGCCCCGCAGTATGGGGAGCTGGGCATTGCGGGGGCCCTGCTCATCGCGCCGGGAGCCCCCTCGAAGTCGGTGCTGTCGCGGCGCATGCACTCCCTCTCGACGTCACGCATGCCACCGCTCGCCACCGCCATCCTCGACACGGAGGGCACGACGCTGGTGGATGGTTGGATTACCTCCATGCCAGTGTGCCCCGCGGAGCTCTGAGCCGGAAGGGGGCGTGTGCCGGGCCCTGGGGGGGGCCAGGCACTGCAGGCGGGCTGCTGTACGGTTTCCGGCGTGGCCCTGTCATCATGACGGTCTTACGCGCGCCTCGCTCACTCGCATTGACGCGCTGTCGAATGTTGCCGTGACGCACGCATGACGTGGCGAGCGAGCCTCGTAGGCACACAAGCCATCATGGGGCTTCCTCGAGGACGAAGCCGTACTGGGTAACAACCCCCTCGACGCTCGGGTCCAGAAGGCAGTGCACGTACACTGGCTGCTCGGTCACGCGCGCCGTGGTGAGGAAGTCCCAGGTCACCGCTCCTTGGATCGGCACGATGAGCCGCTTTCCCACCGGGCCCGATGGAGTTTCGAGTTTCAGCAGGAGCCACGCTCGGCCTCTGCCGCTCCGCATGGCGCCGAGATCCTTGATGACGGCGACATAGCGTTTCCCCTCGCGACGGACGCGCTCGACTGCCTTCTTCTCGCCGGACAGAAGGACTAAGAACAAGAGTCCCAGGAGGGCGGTGAGCGCGAGGGCAATGATCATCGAACCAACCTACACGGCTCGTGAGGGTCAAGTCCCGAATTTTGAGTCGTGGGTTCGGAGGAGAACGGGAAGGAAAGCTCCACGGGCATCATGATTCGGAGGCTGGGATTGAGTTCAGCAAGGACATGTCGATGTAGCGGCGGTCATCCCAGACGCCAGTGACTTCGAGAGGGACAGCGGTGATGAGGCACAGAGCGCTGGCACGGTCCGGGAAGGCACCGACAGCACGGATGCAGCGCTTGGCCTCACCGCGGAGGCGCTCCAATCCGTTGGTGCTGCGCAGGCGCTTGCAGTGGGCCTTGGGGAAGGCGAACAAGCAGGTGGCGGCGGCGAAGCCCTCTCGCACGCACGCCATGGCTTCGAGGACCTGACGCCCCAACCCCTCCTGGAGGGCCTCCAGTCTCTTCCTGGCGTCCTGACGGGAGGCGGCCTCGAAGACGGCAGACGTCTCCTTGCCCAGCCGTCCGCGCAGCCTCCAGGGGGCATTGGCGAGGATGTTTCGCGTCAACTGCACCGTGCAGCGCTGCAGCTGCGCTTCGGGCAAGGCGTGCCGGGCCGTGGCGGTCAGGCCCTCGTGCCCGTCGGCAATGATGAGACGCACGCACCTCAGCCCCCGCTCGAGGAGTTGGCGCAGCAACGCCAGCCACGAGTCCGCCGAGTCGCTGCCGCCCAGCGTCAACGCCAGCAGGTGCCGGTGCCCATCCTCGCCCACCCCGTAGGCCACCAGCGCGGAGACACTCTGCCCCGTGCGCACCCACCTCGCGTCCAGGAAGGTGGCCATCCAGGTAGAGGTAGGGAAAGGCCTAAACCACCGCTCGTGATTCTCGATCGCGGTTGGTGAGCGGGCGGGCGCGCGGGGCGCGAGGAAGAGGCAGGGGCACATCCCGTTCGGCTCTGTGTGCGCAGAAGACCAGGAAGCGGAAAGGCCCCGCCCAGGGACAAAGGTACGCCCCGTCTGTCGCGGCTGCAGCGCCGCTCCCTCATCCTCTGGGGTGAAAGGAGCGGCTGCCCGCTCACCCTGCGGCGGTGCATGGCAGTGGTGGGAGTGTCGCGCGGCCACTCGTGCAGCGAGGTCGCACGTGCGCTGGCGTGCGCCACCTCCACCGTCGTCTCCGCGGTCAATCGCTACCGGACGGGACGGCGTAAAGCCCTGTTGGACCGCAGGGCAGCCAATGGCGAGGCGGAGGTGGATGAGCGCTTCCTCGCCATTCTCTCGCGTGTGCTGGCGGGTACTCCCGAAGAGGTGGGCTGGTGCCGCCCGACGTGGACGCGGGAGTTGCTCGCGCTGGAGATGGAGCGCCGGGGCTTGGCGCGGGTGTCGGTTGTCACCATGGGCCGTGCGCTTGCCACCCTCGGTGCGAGCCTGAAGGCGGCCAAACCCGTCGTGGGCTGCCCTTGGCCGGGCTGGAAGCGGCGCCGGCGTCTATTCGAGCTGCGGTGCCTGGAAGCATATGCCCGGTCCGAGGAGCCGGTCCTCTACGTGGACGAGGTGGACAGCCATCTCAACCCGAAGGTGGGGCGCGACTGGTGCCTGCCCGGCCAGCGCCGAGTGGTACTCACGCCAGGCAACAACAAGAAGCGATACCTGGCTGGCGCCCTGGACTCGAAGACGGGCCGCCTCACCTGGGTGGAAGGCAAGTCGAAGGCCAGCTCACTCTTCATCCAACTCCTTTGGCGCATCTGCGGTGAGTACCGTGGCGCCCCACGAATCCACCTTATCTTGGACAACGCCTCCATCCACAGCAGCAAGAAGACGAAGAAGGCGCTCGAGCAACTCGACGGCCGGATTGTCCTCCACTTCCTGCCGCCTTACTGCCCGGACGCCAATCGCATTGAGCGCGTCTGGCTGGACCTCCACTCCAATGTCACCCGCAACCATCGCTGCCGCACCCTCCAGAAGCTGATGCGGCGCGTCCATGCCTACCTGCACGCTCGCAACGCCCAGCGTCGTGCCAGTCCTATCCTCCGCAAGGTCCATCTGCGGCGCGCCGCCTGAGTGCGTGCGAGATTCGTGATCGGGCGTTTAGGCTGGGGGCGCAGCGCCTCCACCTTCTTCTCCAGCGTTCGTGTCTCCCGGCTCACCGAGGACCGCGCGCCTCGCTCGCTCGCAGTGACGCAATGTCTGAAGTGGCCTGGCGCATCTACGACGCAGCGACTGAATTTGGGATAGGTACACCGGTGTCGCGGACGTTCAGCGTCCCACTCGCGCCTGCAGGTGCGCAGGGTAGCGGTCACCGTGAATGGTGAGCCAGGCCGCCGCTCCGTCGATTTGCCGCAGGTCGTCGGGCGAGAGCTCGACATTCGCCGCGCCGAGGTTCTCCTCGAGGCGGTGCAGCTTCGTTGTCCCCGGGATGGGAACGATCCAAGGCTTCTGCGCGAGCAGCCACGCGAGCGCGACCTGCGCCGGCGTCGCCCGCTTCCTTGAGGCTACCTGCTTGATGAAGTCCACGAACGCTTGGTTCTCCCTGATGTTCTCGGGCGTGAAGCGGGGGAACGTCGTACCGCGCAGGTCGCCGCTTCCGAACTCCGTGCTCTCGGTAATCTTCCCCGTGAGGAAGCCCTTGCCCAAGGGGCTGAAGGGAACGAAGCCGATGCCGAGTTCCTCGCAGGTTGGCAGCACTGCCTGCTCGGGCTCGCGCCACCAGAGAGAGAGTATTCGCTCTGGACCGCAGTGACGGGCTGCACGGCGTGGGCGCGCCGGATCGTCTCGACGCCAGCCTCTGAGAGACCAAAGTGCCTGACCTTGCCCTCGGTGATCATCTCCCTGATCGTCCCGGCGACGTCCTCGATTGGCACGTTTGGATCGACGCGATGCTGATAGTACAGGTCGATGGCGTCGACACGCAGGCGCCGGAGCGAGCCTTCCGTCACCTTACGGATGTTCTCCGGGCGACTGTTCAGCACCTGCTGGCCAGCGGGCACGTCGAGGTCGAAGCCGAACTTGGTGGCAATCACCACCTGTCCGCGGAACGGCGCGAGCGCCTCCCCGACGAGCTCCTCGTTCTCCGCACCATAGATTTGCGCCGTGTCGAAGAAGGTCACGCCACGCTCGAAGGCCGCGCGGACGATCTTGATGGCCTGCTGCCTGGCGGTGGCGGGCCCATAGCCGTGGCTCAGCCCCATGGCCCCGTAGCCAATCGAAGAGACCTCGACTCCGTTCCTACCCAACGCACGCTTCCTCATCTCGCATCTCCTTCCAAACGTCCTGCGGGCGCGCTCCAGTGGATGGGGTGACGCACCGCGGTGAAGCCCTGCCGCTCATGAATCGAGTCATCGCGGCCTTACTTTTTCAGGGGCGCCTCGACCCCCGAGAAAACCAGCGCCTGTTCCGGGAGCCGGGCGCCGCGAATCTCGACCTCAGAGATGGTGTTGTTCAGCTCAGCGAGTTCGGCCGGCGAGAAGCGCACGTCAACCGCCCTGATGTTCTCGAGCATGTGCGCCATCTGTGTCGTCCCCGGGATGGGGACAATCCAGGGCTTTTGCGCCATCAGCCAGGCCAGAGCGAGCTGGGCAGGAGTGGCTCGCTTTCGCTCGGCCCAGCGCTTGACCCGTTCGATGAGAGCCAGGTTGTGCGGCAGGTTCTCGGGAGAGAAGCGGGACTCGACGCCGCGAATGTCGCCTGGCGCGAAGCGCGTGTTCGCGTCGATGGCCCCTGTGAGGAACCCCACGCCGAGTGGGCTCCAAGGCACGAAGCCGATGCCCAGCTCCTCGCAGAGCGGAATGATGACCGCCTCGGGGCCACGCCACAGCATCGAGTACTCGTTCTGGACGGCACTCACGGGCAGCGCGGCATGCGCGCGGCGCAGCGTCTTCGGCCCCATTTCGGAGAGGCCCCAGTGCAGCACCTTGCCCTGGGCCATCAGGTCCTTGACCGCCCCGGCGACGTCCTCGATGGGGACCTCCGGGTCAACCCGATGCTGGTAGAGGAGATCGATACGGTCGGTGCTGAGGCGCTTGAGCATGCCCTCGGCGGCCAACTTGATACGCTCCGGGCGGCTATTGAGGCCTGGGCGACGCTCGCCGGTCTCAAGGTCGATGTTCCAACCGAACTTGGAGGCGATGACGACCTTGTCCCGGAACGGAGCAACGCCCTCGCCGAGAATGCGTTCGACCTCATGAGGACCGTATGCCTCGGCTGCATCGAAGAAGGTGACGCCCCGGTCGTGGGCGGTCCGGATGATGTTGAGCATCTCGGGCCGGCTCGGAACCGTGGTCTGGTAAGTGCGGCTCATATTTTGGACGCCGAGCCCGACGCTGGAAACCTCCAGCGAGCCCAGGCTTCGCCGTCCGATTGCCTTGGGCGCCGGTGTCCCGCTCGATGCCGCCGGCTTTGCGGAGGACTGCGTGGCCGTGCAGCCTAGGAGCGGGGTGGCGGACAGGGCTCCAGCCGACAGCAGGAAGGAGCGGCGTCCCAGCTTGTTCTTACGTTCCGATGCCATGTGCAGTCGTTTTCTCGATGAAGGGCGTTCAGTTCGTCGCGCACGAGTCATCTCCGTGCGTCTGCGGTCTACGTCACGGCGGGGGGCGTTACGCCTCGGGGATCGCTTTGCCGTAGTTGGCGAGGGTGATGCTGTCGGGGGCCGGTCCGCCGCGCACCTGGGTATCGAGCGCGTCGATGGCGGCCAACTGCTCGCGCGTGAGCTCGAAGTCGAAGACGTCGAAGTTCTCGGCGATGCGCGCGGGCTTGACCGACTTCGGGATTGCCGAACGGCCCTTTTGCAGGTGCCAGCGGAGCATCACCTGGGCGGCGGACTTGCCGTACTGGCGCGCAATCCCGAGCAGCGTCGGATTGTCCAACGGGGTCTTCTCTTGGCCCCCGTAGGTGATGACGCCGCCGATGGGCGACCAGGCCTGGGTCGCAATCCCGTGCTTCTCGTGCGCGCGCTGCAGTGCCGTCTGCTGAAAGAACGGATGCACTTCGATCTGATTCACGGCGGGCACGACGGACGCTGCGCTCAGCAGGCGGTCGAGGTGCTCGGGCATGAAGTTGCTCACGCCGATTGCGCGCACCCTGCCGTCCGCGAGCAGCTTCTCGAGCGCACGGTAGGCTTCGAGCGTGCGGTCGAACGCCGATGGCAGCGGCTGATGCAGGAGCAGTAGGTCGAGCCGCTCGACGCCGAGCTTGCGAGCGCTTTTGTCGAACGCGTGCAGAGTGGCCTCGTAGCCGTAGTCGCTGATCCAGACCTTCGTCTCGATGAACACCTCGTCGCGGGGAATGCCGGACCGACGGATGCCTTCACCGACCTCGCGCTCGTTGGCGTACGCGGCGGCGGTATCAATCAGCCGGTAGCCGGTACCGATGGCTGCCTCGACGGCACCCACGGTCTCTGCCGGCGGGCTCTGGAAAACGCCAAGCCCCAGGGCCGGCATCCGCACGCCGTTGTTGAAGGTCATGAGAGGGCTCTTCGTGCTCATCGTCCTGTTTCCCCTGCGCGTCCGTTGCGCGGTTCGTGGCGGGCCTCGGCTCGAGGACCTTCACCCACACGAAGAAAAGTAGTCAGGGGAGGCTGCACGGAACTAGCGGGCGAGAGGGCGAAGGGCCTTGAAGCTGCGGTTGAAAGTGGCTGCTGCCAAGACACTTCCCTGTCGGAGCGTCGGCACCCGCACCTGGTTCGAGGTGGGCCGGCAGGCGTCCTATCGGGCGTCCAAGGCAAACGATGGCCGCCCTTCATCAGTCTTGAGTCTTGGACTTGACGAGCGCGGGTCGCTCCCCGACACCGGGCGGCTTCACAACGCCTTGATGGCCAGTTCCTTGGCTACGTCGATGAAGAGGCGCAGAGGCGCCGAACGCCGCGCCCGGCTGGGGAAGTAGATGAAGTAGCCGGGCACCGTGGGCGCGTACTCCTCAAGCACACGCACGAGTCTCCCAGTGCGCAGAGCCTCTTTCACTGCAGGCTCAAAGGCATAGGCCAACCCCATGCCCTGCTCCACGAGTGCCTGCGTCAATAGACGGTGGTTAGTGACGACTCCGCCGCGTACCGGCACCCGCCAGTTCCTCTTTCCTCGTTCCAGCTCCCAGGCATAGAGCCCCCCGCTAGAGGGCATACGAATGGTGAAGCACTCGTGGCGCAGCAGATCCTCGGGCTTCTGGGGCGTGCCGCGCCTCGCGAGGTAGGAGGGGGCGCCCACGACAACGAAGCGGAACGCTTCGGTGAGGCGTACCTGCACCATGTCGCGCTCGATGGCCTCGTGCAGGCGGACACCCGCGTCGTAGCCCTCCGCCACGATGTCGACGAGGCGGTTCTCGACGACGACCTCCACCTCTACCCGCGGGTGGCGCGCACGGAATGCAGGCAGCACCGGTGTCATGACGAAGGGCACGGCAATCTCCGGTACCGTCAGTTTCAGGCGCCCCACTGCTTCGCCCGGCTGCGCCGACACTTCCGTGAGGCTCGCGAGCACCTGATTGAGTCCTGGACCTGCGCCTTCCAACAGCCTCCGCCCTGCGTCGGTAAGTGACATGCTTCGCGTGGTGCGGGCGAAGAGCACGACGCCCAGCTGTGTTTCGAGCTGGCGCACGGACTGACTCACCGCGGCCGGAGAGACGCCGAGTTCACGCGCTGCGGAGCTGAAGCTCCCAAGACGCGCCACCACGAGGAACACCTGGAGCTGCGGGAGGAGCGTCGTCTTCATGGCGTGCATCCCTTCGGGCCTCCGATGCTTCGCTCTGCTGGCACGTGGTGCACCGCATGCCGGTAGTCCGTTCGATGGCGACCTTCTAGCAGGTGCCCATCTTAAAGCGCAGGTTTAAAGCCCTTCGCTTCCTCGCCACCTAGTCTGATGAGGCCGGGGCAGATAGTTTCTGGCCGTGTCAGTGAGGGCACTTACTCCTGCCAGAAAGCCGTGATGGCCCCTGGCCGTCGAGGCGGCCAGCCGATTGGTGACCGCTTCCTGGACCTTTGATCTCGACCGCGGAGGCGCTGCGCGAGAGCGGCGAGGCCGCGTCGAAGAGCCCTCAGTGCAGGGGGGCAGGGCTGCCCGAGAGCATCCTTTGGCTCACGGATAGCGACCTTCCGTCAACGAAGGCAAGCCAAGGAGAGGCAACGCCATGAAGCGAAGCGCATCGGTCCACCTTTTGCTCGTCGCGAGCGCGATGATGATGTCGTGCGCGAAAGCTGCCACAGTCCGCGCGGACGGTCGTGAGTCATCAGTCCTCGTCACGCCAGGCAACGGGACCAATCCCTTCACTCTGGTCTACGGGGGCGCGATTACGAAGAACGAGCCCGGCAAGGTCAACATGCATGCCGTCACGTATAAGCTGAATGGCTTGGATATTGCGGCCAACGTTTACACTCCCGCCAACTATGATTCGAAGAAGTCTTATCCGGCTGTCGTGGTGGCGCACCCGAATGGTGGGGTAAAGGAGCAGGTGGCCGGCTTGTACGCGCAGCGGTTGGCGGAGCAGGGATACATCACGATTGCGGCGGATGCGGCATATCAGGGGGCAAGCGGCGGCCAGCCGCGCAATGTGGACAAGCCCGCATACCGCATCGAGGACATCCACGGCATGGCGGACTTCATCGCGCGGTATCCGGGCGTCGATGTCACACGTCTGGGCTTGCTCGGAATCTGTGGTGGCGGCGGATACTCATTGAAAGCCGCGCAAACTGACAAGCGATTCAAGGCGATTGCGACCTTGAGCATGTTCAACTCCGGGCGGGTGCGTCGCAACGGCTACATGGATTCGCAACTGTCCACCATCCAGGAGCGCCTGCAGCAGGCTTCGGCTGCCCGTGTCCAGGAGGCGGCTGGCGGGGAGGTTCTCTATTCGGGGGACGCCAATCTGACTGATGAGCAGATCGCCAAACTGCCGTTCGATCTGTATCGGCAGGGTTACGAGTACTACTGGAAGACGCACACGCACCCCGGTTCGACCTTCAAGTACACGACGAGCAGTTTACTGGACCTGATGAGCTTCGACGCCACTGACCAGCTTGAGTTGCTCGATATACCCTTGCTGATGATCGCGGGGAGCAAGGCCGACAGTCTCTACATGACCGAGGATGCGTTCGCCAAGGCCACCGGCGCGAAGAACAAGGAACTCTTCAAGATCGACGGCGCCACGCATATCGAGACCTACTGGGTTCCCAAGTATGTGGACGCCGCAATGAACAAGCTGACGGAGTTCTTCGGAACGTCGCTCGGGAGGTGATGACAATGCGGACGGTATGGTGGATTCGACTGTGGCTCGTCGCGTCGCTCCTCGGGTCGAGCGCCTGCGTGAGGGTTGCCCGAAGCGATGAACCGGCGTCGGCGTCGACTGCCCTCGTCCTCAAGGAGCAGGGGAGCTTCGCCGTAGGCGGGACCGTCGTGACCAGCCCTGGTACCTTCAACCCACTCCATCCGTCGTCGGAGGGCGGCACGCTCCATGGAGATCACGCGTACGTCTTCTACCAAGTCCCGGCCGACGCGCGCCCACTACCCCTCGTCTTTTGGCACGGCGCGGGGCAGTTCTCGAAGACCTGGGAAACGACCGCGGACGGGCGCGAGGGCTTTCAGAACCTCTTTCTGCGCCGCCGGTTCTCAGTATACCTGCTTGACCAGCCGCGTCGCGGCGACGCGGGACGTAGCACCGTGGCCTCGGCCATTCCCGCGACGACTGACGACCAGATGTGGTTCGGCATGTTTCGCATTGGAGTCTGGCCCGACTACTTTCCGGGCGTCCAGTTCTCGCGTGCGCCCGAGGCGCTCAACCAGTTCTTCCGCTCGATGACGCCGAACACGGGGCCCTATGACGCGGACGTAAACGCGAGCGCTGTCGCAGCGCTTTTTGAGAAGATCGGCCCAGGCGTCCTCGTCACCCACTCGCAAGGTGGCGGTCCAGGCTGGCTCACTGTGATGAAGTCGTCCAAGGTCCGCGCGGTCGTATCCTACGAGCCTGGCAGCGGTTTCGTTTTTCCAGAGGGCGAGGTGCCCGCACCGATGCCCAGTCTCACGGGACCGCTTGAGCCTGTGGGGGTTCCTCTCGAGCAGTTCATGGCGCTGACGAAAATCCCCATTGCGATCTACTTTGGAGACAACATCCCCGCTGAGCCGTCGCCGAACCCCGGTCAGGACAACTGGCGCGTTCGGCTCGCGATGGCACGGCTTTGGCGCGACGCGGTCAATCGCCATGGTGGTGATGTCACTGTCATTCATCTCCCAGGACTTGGGATCCGGGGCAACACCCACTTCCCGTTTTCCGACACAAACAACGCCGAGATTGCGAATCTGCTGTCGAAGTTCCTTGCGGAGAAGCATCTCGATGGCGGTGGAGGCCCATGAACGGCACTCGAGTCAGTAGCATCGCGGAGGCGTAGGAGAGGCATCGACACGATGCGTATCGAGTCCAGTCGGGGCCACAACTCACGCCGTAGCGGAAGGATGGAGTTCATCCGATGGAAAACATTGCAGGCAAGGTTGTCGTTATTACCGGCGCCAGCTCGGGCCTTGGCGCTGAAACGGCACGGCACCTGGTGAAAGAAGGTGCGAGGGTCGCGCTCGGAGCACGTCGCCTGGATCGACTTGAAGCGTTGGCTGGGGAACTGGGCAGAGAGAACTGCATCGTCTTCAAAATGGACGTAAGAGAGCGCGAGCAGGTCCAGGCCTTTGTCGAGCATGCGATCAAGACGTTTGGGCGCATCGACGTGATGCTCAACAACGCGGGCGTTATGCCGCTCGCGCCACTCGAGATGCTGCGCTTCGATGAGTGGAATCAGTGCATTGATGTGAACATCAAGGGAGTGCTGTGGGGCATTGCCGCCGCGCTTCCCCATTTCAAGGCGCAGAAGGCCGGCCAGTTCATCAATGTCGCCTCCGTTGCTGGCCATAAGGTTGGCATCGGCGGCGCAATCTATTCGGCTAGTAAATACTCCGTTCGCGTTATCTCCGAAGCGCTGCGCCAGGAGGTGAAGGCCTACAACATCCGCACCACCGTCCTGTCGCCGGGCGCAGTGGATACGGAGCTGCCCGCCTCGGTCGGCGCCGAAGGTGTCGCCGCTGGGGTCGCACTGTTCTACGAGACCCACGCCATCCCAGCCTCGAGCTTCGCACGCTGCGTTCTCTTTGCGATGAGCCAGCCCGAGGACGTAGACATCAACGAAATCCTGTTCCGTCCTACGAAGCAGGAGCTTTGAGGCGAACCTCAGGAAGGATCCATCCACATGAACAAATCGCTCTTGTGGTTCGCGGCCTGCGCAGGGGTCTTCGGCACGGCCTGCGCAACCGCTCAACGCGGAGATACCAACGCCATGTCACCTACTCAGCAGATCATGCGCGCCGGCACCCAATCGCCAACGGTCGGGCCGACGGAGAACTTCAGCGGGCGCGTGCGCGTCGACCCCTTGTTTGCCGCCAATGAAGAGATCAACGCTTCGAGCGCTTACGTGACGTTCGAACCTGGCGCCCGCTCCGCGTGGCATACCCATCCTGCGGGGCAGCGGCTGGTGGTGACGTCGGGTGTGGGGCTCACACAAGAGTGGGGCAAGCCCGTGCAGGAGATCCACCCCGGCGACGTGGTGGTGTGTCCACCAGGCGTCAAGCATTGGCACGGCGCCGCAAAAGCCACCGCGATGACTCACCTGGCCGTGACTGGATCCGTGGATGGCAGAAGCGTGACTTGGATGGAGAAGGTGACCGAGCAGGAATATGATGCTGCCAGCGCCTCGGTACGCCAGGGTCAGGACCACCGGACGACGTCAGCCGCACCGGCCGAACAGACTCTCTCCGCTAAGCAGCAGACCATCCCGTTGATCGCGGCCTTCATGGCCACGAGCGATATGCCTCGCCTGAACGTTGCCCTGAACGAAGGGCTCGATGCGGGTCTCACCGTCAGCGAAGCGAAAGAGATCCTGGTGCAGCTCTACGCCTACACGGGCTTTCCGCGCAGCCTCAACGCGCTGGGCGAGCTGATGAAGGTGGTGGAGGCGCGCCAGCAGCGCGGTATCAAGGACGCACCGGGCCGCGAGCCCAGTCGAGCCGTCCCCGTCGGCGACGCGCTGGTCGCCATCGGGACCGCGAACCAGACGAGGATCTCTGGCGCGCCGGTTCAAGGGCCGCTCTTCGACTTCGCGCCGGTCATCAATCAATTTTTGCAGGCGCATTTGTTCGGCGACATCTTCGAGCGCGACAACCTCGACTGGCAGAGCCGCGAGCTGGCCACGGTCGG
This sequence comes from Myxococcus sp. AB036A, assembly GCF_006547355.1. Lineage (NCBI taxonomy): Bacteria > Pseudomonadati > Myxococcota > Myxococcia > Myxococcales > Myxococcaceae > Myxococcus > Myxococcus sp. AB036A. Next base: position 18,492 of record NZ_VHLC01000069.1, read on the forward strand.
CGCGTTGGCCGCTACGCCGGGCGTGGAGCCACAGTTGCGCTCGCACATGGCCGCCAGCATGCGTGTAGGCCTGACGGCTGGACAATTACGCCAATTGGCAGAGGTTCTGGCTGCGCGTGGTGATGCGGATGCCGCCAAGCGTGCGTCCGAGGCGCTGACACAGGCGCTTGCTGCGATGAAGGGAAAGGAGTGACTGCTGGCTTGTTCAAGGGGGCGATGTCTCCTCCCTGTGTCAGGGAAGCTGTCCGCCTTGGAGTACGCGCTGAGCTGACGAGGCCTCCTCGCGCCTCGCTCACTCGCCTCGACGCACTGTCGAACATCGCCGCGGCGCCCCCCATGACGCAGCGACCGAATTTGGGGTTGGGACGCCCGTTTTGACGTGCGTTCGACGAGCGATTGACGCAGCGAGCAACTCTCGGAGTAGCCACACTGGTCCGAAACGGCGCTTAGTCGCTGTTGCCATGAGAGTACGGAAGCTCGACGGTGAATGTGGCGCCGTTCCCGGCCTCACTCTCGACGCGGATGACGCCACCGTGGGCTTCGACGACCTGCCGGCTTATCCACAGCCCAAGCCCGAGCCCCCCATGGTTCTGTGAGGACACCGCGCGTTCAAATCGCTCGAAGATGCGCGCCTGGTCCTTGAGCGGGATGCCGATGCCGAAATCTCGCACGGACACTCGCGCCCCGTTCGTGCTTGCGCTCGCCTTCACCTCAACGGGACTGCCTGCGCCGTACTTGAGGGCGTTGGAGACCAGGTTCGTGACAACCTGCATCAGGCGCAGACGGTCCCACATCCCCTTCACGTCCTCCTCCAGGCTCAGGTGGAGCTGGCATTGCGCCTGGGCCACGGCTTCCGAGGACTGTTCCAGCACCTCGCTCACGAGCGCTGACAAATCACACGCCTCCAGTCGCAGCGTGAGCCGGCCCGCGCTGATACGGGCCACATCCAGCAGTTCGTCCGCGAGCAGGGTGAGCCGTTCTGCCTGCCGCCGAGCACGTACCAGCTTCTCTTTCAGGGGCTCGTCTCTCCGCTCCTGCGCCATGCCCAGTAAGGTGTGGAACTGGAGTTGGAGCGCGGTGAGCGGCGTCTTCAGCTCGTGGCCGGCGATGGAGAGGAAGTCATCGCGCAGCTTCAGCGATTCCAGCAACTCCCTCTCGACGCGTTTGCGATGCTCAATTTCAGCCGCGAGCGCCTGGGCTCGCTGTTGGAGGATGGAGACTTCGCGCAGACGGACACTCTCGGACTTTTCCCGTGAGTACGTCTCGGTGGGGACGACATGCGTGTGTGCGGCGCAGACAGCCTGGAACGCCCGTGCATCTTCCTGCGTGCGGAAGTTTCCTATCGAGTAGGCGCACAGCAGACTGAAGGGATGCTGCTTTGCGAGGTCATTCCATTGTTCCTCCAACATGAGCGCGGCCTGCGGGTTGCCGTCCTTCCCGAGCAGGTCCACCATCTCGCCATAGGCACGGACACACGCCCCCCGGGCGCCACGGTGGCTCTGCTCAAGAACCGGCCCGATGACACTCTTGAACCGATGCCAGTCAGGCAGCCCTTCGACCATGAACCGGTTGAGTGTTTGTCGCGCGTCGAGGAGGACGAGCCGCCCCTTCGCGCACGCGCGCGCCACGTCGGTGCCACGAGCTTTCAACCGCTGCGCGAAGCTCGCTCGGTGGGCCTCCGTGGCGATGACAACAGCGGGTTCTCCGACCTGGAATCCCCCGTCGAGGAACTGGACAACCACGTCTGAGAGAAACGCGGAGTCCTCGTAGAACTGGACGACGTGGTTGTTAGCGGCCCTCCACGGATGCTGGTCCTGGCTGCAAGCTGGACTTTCGAGTGCGGAGGTCATTATCGGAACTATACAAGCAGGGAGGGGCCAATCATCCTTTCCGAGTCCTTAGGGGGCCCAGAGGCTGAATCGCCGACGCCTTCAAGCTCTGGGGGGGACAGGGCGTTGGATATTCAACGCTGAAGAGCTCGGCCGGCTGCTCAGTGGGCGCGCGGTGCCCGAGGACTGAAATGCGCCGGTGCGTCGGGGTTCGTCAGGCTGACGTCTACGCGCCCGGTGAGCGCGGCCAGCACCTGCACGAGTGCCACACACGGGTCTGATGGGCTTGGGCGGATACACCGGGAAACCCGCGAGCAGCGTCTGGCTGGTTCTCCAGGAGACCTCCACCCTAGGGGCTTTAGGCGCAGGTGGATGGCAGCCGTGAGGTTCAGCTCTGTGTCGTCCGCCCTGGTGAGGTGGCCATCACCGGCCAGGCCCTTGGGGGCCTGGAACGACGCTGCCGGGGCGCCTCGGTTGGACGTGCCACCATCTTAGTAGATGAAGCCGATGTCCGTTTCACGCAGAGCCACATCAGGCAGAGCGACTCTCCGCGAGCCTCGCTCACTCGCATTGACGCGCTACCTAATGTGGCATGGACGCACCCATGACGCAGCGACCGAGTTTTGGGTAGGCACAGGAGGTACATTCCACTGCGGGTGGACTTCATCCGCCATCCCACCGATGCGCGGAGTCTGCCAACCACGGGGGAAACATGGGCGCACGAAGCACTGTCGAGCGATGGCTGGAGCGCATCGAAGCCAGTCTCAGCTTAGGCGTGACCATCGGCACGGCCTTCGTTGCCGTGCTCGGGCTCGCAGCGTTCCTCATGGCAATTGTGCACAGGGGGCTCTTGGGGGGAACCCTCGACGCTACCGCCATCGGGCACCTGCTCGATGTCGGGTTGGTGGTATTCATCGCGCTCGAGCTCTTCAAGATTGGAATCGCACATCTGCGCAACCGCAGCATCGTGCCAACGGTGATGGAGGCCGCGCTGATCGCGGTCGTCAGAAAGATTGTGGTGATGGAACTAGACGCGGAAACTTTTCCGAGGGTCCTAGCCCTCTCGCTGCTCCTGCTGTCCGTCGGCGCCACCTGGTTCCTGGTCCATCGGTCCCACGCCAGCGTTGGCCCTGCTTCGAACCGCGAATAGACGGTGAAGCTGCGTCCCGATGCTGATGGCTCCCGCTGCAGCGAGGCAAAGCGCCTTCGTTACTTCCTCGGTCGCTTGAAGAGGTCTCCAAGGCCCTTGCGTGCTCGGTTCACCGGGTTCTCGCTCCCTTTCTGCGGCAGCCCCCCTGGCAGCAGGCCCTTGGCGACGTCCAGCGTGCTGCCAGGCTTCACCTCAGGCGCTCTGAGCGTGCCCGTGATCGTGAGTGGGATCGTCACCGGCGCCTTCATTGGAATCGCACCGCGGGTGATGGCCGAGACGAACTGCTCGGAAGCGTTGAGCGTCCCCTTGAGCTCCAGGCGCTGATCGAGGCCCACCCGGCCATCCCAGCGTCCCGGTGCCAATGTCCGACTGGAACGCCATGGGCTTCGTGAACGCGACCCATCCGCCCTGGACCCGGAACTGCGCGCTCAGGTCGTTCAGTCGGGTGCCCTGCACCGCTTTCTGGACCGTGCCAGTCGCGTCCTTGAGCCCCAGTGCCTCCAAGCCCCGCCGTCAGTACCGGAACCACCTCCGCACCGACGTCTGCGGTCGTGAGGGCACCGTCGCGAAGCTGCACGCTCCCTCCGCCGGTGACGCTGGCCCGCGCTTGGGCCCAATCCACTCCGGTACCGGTGAGCTGAAGCTCGCCGCTGGCCTTGCCCCTCAGTGACGGTTGTCCCGAAAGCGACTGGAAGGCCTTCGCGGTGTCCATTCCGGCGAGGACCACCTTGAGTGTCCACTCCGGGCTGCTTCTTGGTGAGGTCCACCCGCGTCCCCGTGAGGTCAGCGTGCCCGCCATAGATCGTTGCGCCACCACGCTGCACGAGGAGCACGCCGTCATCCAGCCTCGCCTGCGCGTCTACGTCCGTGGCCACGAGCGCACCGTGGTGGAGCTTCGCCAGCTTGAGTGTTCCTCCCACATCGACCTCCCCAAGCTGCGCGCGCACCGAGTCAGGCAGCGCGGTGGCCGATTCTTCATCCTTCGGCTGCGGTGGCAGCACTCCGAGCAGGTGCTTCACGTCGAGTTCCTGCCCTTGCAGCGCGAAGCGCACGCGCGCGGGCGCCACCCAGGCCGAGGCCGTGCCGCCGAGTTGGATGCCGGGGCCCTTGAGGGCAATCTACGTGAAGCCCACCTTCGCCGCCTTCGCATTGGCCGGGGCGATGCGCGAGGTGAATGCGAACGAGCCGCTCGCCGGCTCACCGCGAAGCTTCAACTCTCTCGCTGAGCCGTGGCCCGCGAGCGCGTACTCGCCCTGGTCGGTCTTCACGTCCGCGGCGATGTCCATCCGGCCGCCCGTGAAATAACCAGCCGCCCTCGGAGGCAGGAAGTTCCGGAATGCGTTCACGTAGAGGTCCTTGCCGCGCAGGTGCAGCGTCACCTCGGGCACCGGCTGGCCGGGCTGGAGCTTCCCGGCGGGGAGCGGGTCGACCTTGAAGTCCATCGCCACGTTCTGCTCCGATGCGGCGAGCGCTGCCTTCATGGCGCCCTCGAACGCCAGTCCCGGTCCAAGGCCCATCAATTCCACGTCAATGTCCCGAAGCACGACCGCGGCGGTGCCACCGGCCGCCTGCAGGTCGGTCACATTCACGACGCCATCTCGAATCCGAAGGTCCTCGACGGACGCCCCTCGCTCGGACTCCGGGCGGGTGCTCCCGAGCGATTCGTGGTTCCATGTCCCGTCCTCGCGCCGCACCAGGTTCAGCTTCGTGTCATCGAGCTTCAGCGCGCTCACGCGCACATCCTTGCCGAGACTCCGAATCAGCGGCCAGAGCTGAACAGTAGCAGTCACACGTGGGGCCTCCAGGAACGGTGGCTCGTTGCCGTCACCCTCGACCCGCAGGTTCGTGAGCGTGGCGCCGGGCCTTGGAAGCCAGTGGGCATCAAGCTTTTCGACGCTCACAGGACGGCCGAGGGAGCTGGTGGCGATGGCCTTGAGCTGCCCGAGCAGACGCTCGGCGATCCACGACGGCTTCAGGGCCAGCGCACTGGCAGTCAGCACCAGCACGGCGGCCGCGACACCGAGCGCGACCATCAAGCCACGGCGGGCGGAGTGCGCAGTTCTCTTCATGCCCTTGTTAAGATGAGCGGCCCCTGGCCCCGCGGAGCCCCCAGGCAACCAGGCTCCTTTTGGGCCGCGCCCGCAAGAGACGGCTGTCTCGCCGCCCGTGCGCATTGCCCCTTTGTCGACCGCCGCCGCGCCGTCTGCTCGAACCGGAGCGGGCTCAGCGTTTGTCTTTAGAGGAACGGCGACCGAGGACGGCGTTGATCTCAGCGCCCAGCAGCAGCGCGAGCGAGGAGATCCACATCCACAACATCAGGACGATGATGCCTCCCAGGGCTCCATAGGTGATGCCGAACGTGCTGAAGCGGGAGACATAGAAGGAGAAGCCCAGCGAAGCAGCAAGCCAGACGAGCACCCCCGCTACGGAGCCGGGCGTGATGAACTTGAACCTATGACGGGTATCCGGGAGCACGGAGTAAAGGACGGCCCAGAGGATCATCATCAGCAGCGCCGCGAGGGGAAACCTCAGCCAGCCAGCCAGCCAGCCAGCCAGCGTTGCCCAGGGCCCACCGAGCCGGGTGGCGAGAGCCGGGGCGCCCACCGCGATGAAACCGGCGAGCGGCGCCAGGACGGCTCCCGCCAGCGTCATTCCCAACGCCATCCCCAGGAGCTTCCAGCGCGGACGGCTCTCTGTCACATCGTAGGCGGTATTGAGGGCTATCATGAGACTTCTTACCCCGGCGGTCGCCGACCCCGCGGCGGCCAGCGCGCTGATCGTCAGTAGCCCCCTGCCTGGCCCGGAGGTGAGTTGCGCGAGCTGCTCATAGAGGAGCCGGCTGAAGGCCGGGGGAACTTCGCGCCCCAGCGCGCCGATGAGCGCTTCTACCTGCGAGGGTTGAATGACGAGGCCCGCCAGAGCGACGGTGAGGAGCAGGAAGGGAAAAAGGGAGAGGAGGCCGTAGAACGTGAGCGCGGCCGCCGCGTCGCTCAGCTTGTTGCGCTGCCACTCCCGTCGCAGTCCCCCAAGGATGTCCGCCCACTCCGCTGCGCTGCCGGGTAGGCCCCCGTGTGCCCTCGCAGGACGCCTTTCCGCGCCGGGCGCTTCCTTGCGAGTCAGGCTGCGAGGCACGCTTTCCATGGTCATCTCCTGGGCGAAAGGTAGCCCTGCCCCGCCTCTGACTGCTTCAACAGACGCCACTGAACAGCCAGGCATCCGGGCCCGAGCGCAGGGCAATCACTAGGTTCATCTAAGGGGCAGCGGGGTTTTCACTGGGAGGCACCGCCTACTACTTGCCTCACGACACCCTCAGACGAGGAAACGAGCCATGGAACGCACGGATGCTGACCGCCTGAAGGCTGTGCTGGCCAAGATGATGGCGGTGCTGGCCATCATCGGCGCCATCAACTGGGGGCTGATCGGCTTCTTCAATTGGAACCTCGTGGAGGCGGTCTTCGGTGGAGGCTCACGTGAGGTGACCAGCGCTCTTGCTCGCCTCATCTACTCCGTCGTGGGACTGGCGGGAGTGGCGCTCGCGCTCACCTTCCCATGGCGTCGGCCGCTGGAAACGACGACAACGACCACGACGACCCGAATCACGGGGGCTCGGTCCAACCGACGGTCGGACGCGCGGGCTTGATGCGGAGAGCCGTTGCGCCAAGGGAGGGCTCGACCGTGGTGTGTGCGTGCGCGGCTGTCTCTGTGGCACCAGGCGGCGCGTGACAGGGCGTGGCAGAATTCTGGCCCGCCAGCTACGGTCGGCGAGAATGGCAAGAGGCGGGTTTTCGTGAAGGCGCTGGTCGAGACGATGCGCTCGGTCCTGCGGAGCCGTTCGGAGCTGGCGCTGGAGAATCTGGCTCTTCGCCAGCAGCTCGCAGTCTTCCGTGAGAAGCGCCCATTCCCGAGTCTTGCCCGGGGCGACCGCATCTTCTGGGGCGTTCTCCAACGCCTCTGGCAGGGTTGACGGAGGCCATTGTGCTTGGTTCAGCCGGCGACAGTGGTGAAGTGGAATCGGATGGGCTTTGGGCTCTTCTGGCGCTGGAAGTCCCGGAGTCGGGTGGGGCGGCCTCGGGCAACTCCGGAACTGCGCGCGTTGATTCGGCGCATGGCCGAAGCCAACCCGACATGGGGTGCCCCGTGTATTCACGGGGGGGTACTGAAGCTGGGGATGGAGGTAGGCCAGACAACGGTCGCTCGGTACATGCCCAGACCGGGAAGGGGAGCGCCGAACCAGTCACCAACTTGGCGGAACTTCTTGCGCTTGCATCTGGCGGAGTCCACAGGGATGGGCTTCTTTGTCATTCCGACTGCGACGTTCGGAGTGCTGTTGGGATTTGTGACTGTGAGTCACCGAGACAGGCGAATCCTCCACCTCAATGTGACAGCGCACCCGACGGAAGAATGGACGAAGCCGCAGTTGCGAGAGGCCTTTCCCTAGACCAGTGCTCCGAGATACTTGCACCGAGATAGGAACAAGCTCTACTCCGAGGGCGTTCGCGCCACGTTTACCCATTTGGGGATTCGCGAGGTGCCGAGTGCAGCACGGTGTCCGTGGCAGAATCCCTGTGCGGAGAGAGAGTCATCGGCTCGATACGTAGGGAGCTGCTGGACCAGGTCGTTGTCCTGAACGAAGCCCACGCTCGGCGCCTGCTGCGCGAGTACCAGCGCTACGACAATGCGAGCCGGACGCACCTGTCGCTCGGGAAAGATGCGCCCGAGACGCGTGAGGTATAGGGCCCGGAGCACGGAGCCAAGGTGATAGAGCTACGGGAAGTCTTCGGGCTCCACCATCGGTACGAGCGCCGCGCTGCGTAGAGTCTCGGTCCTTCCAACAGCACCCTCGTAGACCCGCGCGTGCTGCACCAGCCTACCTGCGTTCGCAGGAAGGGCGGGGAGCGTCCACACGCAGGCAGAGAGGTGTTGAGGCGTCTGAACCGGGCGTAATTCCGATCTCTGTCAAACGGAAGGGAGGGCCCAGCGGCTCGTCATGCAAATCGCTCACGTCATGACGCGCATTTTGATGCAGCCTTGACGCACCCATGACGCAGCGACTGAATTTTGGGTAGGCACAGGTGGGCCCAGCATACTTGCCGCGCTTCCATGGCCCAGAAATTCAGCGCGGTGGCGCGGTCGCTGAAGAGGACGCCGAGCTTCAGGCCGAAGAGCGGCGCGAGCGTCCGCGACTTGCCGTCCGTCAGAATCTTGAAGACGGTGGCCATTGACGAGGCGATGGTCCACAGCTTGCGCGCCAGGCCGGCCTCAAGCCACTGGGTGCCGTCCGTGTGCTTCACCGGCGCCACCAACACCCGGGACCAGGCCTCGTCCACCGCGGGCTTCACCGCCTCGCTGACGCGCGCCTCGACGGCGCTCACCGCCCCCAGCGAAATGTCGAGGCCCAGCACATCCCCCAGAAGCCTCACCGCCGAGCGCCGACTCAGGTAGTAGACGCCCGTCAAAAGGCCAACCACGGCGGACAGCCGCGGGCCGAAGGGCAACGTCGGAATCGCCGCGGTGCTTGCCCACGTCTCATGCTGGCACCTGGGGCACTCCACGCCATGGCGCATCCACTGCGTGACGTGAGCCTTGAGCGGCGGCAATTCCACGGACTGGTAGCGCCGCACCCGCGTGCCGCCTTCGGGCGAGAGGGGCGCCCAGCAATTCTCACACGCAGAAGGGAAGAGGTGCTTGAACTCGCTCACCTCCTCCTCGGCAACCAGCGCGCGTGTCAGGCCTTTGTGTCCCGGCTGTCCACCGCGTTTCTTCTCGCTCCCGCTCCGCCTGCGCCGCTCGGCTTTCTGCCCCGGCGTGTCGCTCGACGGTGGCCGGTTCGAGTTGCCCGAGTTGCGCCGCAACTGCTCCCGCAACTCGTGCACCAGTCGAGTCAGCTCCTCGACTTGACGCTCGAGCTCCGCGATGCGCGCATCTTTGGGGTCGACCTCGGCCACGACAAGCCCTGTCTCATGTCCCACGCCGCCTCTGCGAGCGACAAGCCTCCCGCCGGCTGCAAGCCTGCTCCTTCTTCAACCGTCTATCTCCCCTGAACGCTTACTCACCAGGATTGGTACCCAACGAACAGAATCGAGGCGCTCGTGACGATGGAAAGTGGCACCTCGGGCTCAGTATCTCTCACCTTCGCCCGTGAGTACCTGATGCCGGCGTTACGCCCAGCGCCCCGTCGTCAATGCCAAGTATGCGTGATTAGCCGAGTGCAGGCTGCGGAGCTCACTGCACCAGCCACCGGAGCGTATCCGAGTTGATGGTCATTGCTAGGGCTCAAGAAGCTTGGCTCCGGCTTCTGTCCCCGCAGGCATGTCGCCGGCGCACTTCGCGGTCGCGAGCCACCGTGTCCGAGGGGCGGGTAGGAGGTGCAGCGGTCGATCCACGAAGCCGCAGCGACTGCCCGCTGGAGTTCAAATCTTGAGGCCTAGGAGGGGGATGGGGGGCTGCCGCCTCCCTCGTTGTCCCAGCCGCTCTCCGGGCGTCCCGAGCTATGCCATTCTGCGGCGGGGGGCGCTTGGCGAGCCAGTGGAGTCATGCTCCAGCTTCCGAAGTCTAGCAACTGGAGGGTGCGGTCCTCCGCCTGGACGCGATACGCGATCCACTGGTCGCCCAGGAATACCCGGTGAATTCCTGGCGAGACGACCGCGAGTTCCTTCGCATGGGGACGCCCCAGCTTGGATGGGGATTGGGCGGCATCCTCGGCCGCCGCGGCGAGCATGTCCAGTCGCTCCTGGATGGGTTGGCGTTCAGAGGGAGGAAGCTGCTCGTACGCTTCCGAGAGCTCGGGGACGATAGTGATGCAGTAGGACATGAGAGACACCGCGATGAGGGAATGGGCCTGTCATGCTTGTGTTACGCTCAAGGCCCATATGATTGAAGAGACAATCTAAAATTAGTCATGGCGGGAGTTTCTCGCCGGCTGAAGTATCCCTTTGTTTCTGGTTTTCCCTTGCGCATCGCCTTGAGCTTTGCGACCGTCGAATGGACGGAGCGTCGAGTGCTGGCTGCGCCTCCCCGCTGCCTCTGGACGCGCCGGCGGGGCGTGCATCACCTGGATGAGCTTCATTCGGGCGAGCAGGCGCATGACCTGCCAGGTGGGGTCTAGCTCGAAGCGCTTCGCGGCGAAATCGGGGCTCGCCGGCCGGGCGTGGTGGTTGTTTTGGAACAGCTCGCCCATGCACACCACGTCCAGGGGCAGCGTGTTGCGCGACTGGTCTCGGTTCGCGAAGTTGCGGTAGCCGTACCGGTGTCCGCACCAGTTCACGATGGCGCCATGCACAGGCCCCATCACGAAGTGCAAGGGGAGGAGCGCCCAGTGCCACCGGCGCGTGGCGAAGCGCTTGTAGACGAGCGTGTAGAGCGCACCAAACCCCAGGCGGGCAGCCCAACTGCTGAAGAAGCGGTCCACCGCGGGCCACTCGGGGTAGCCACCAATGAATCGTGCCTCTGCCTGGACTTGTCTTGTGAGCAGCCCCCCGAAGCGACGCCCCGTTTCCAGCATCATGCGCGGCAGGTGCTTGTGGTGCGCAGGGGAGTGTGGGTCACGGGCGGTGTCCGCATAGGCATGGTGTTCACGGTGCAAGATGGCGTAGGCGCGTGGGTCGAGGTAGCTCGAGCCCTGCACAAGCGCGGTGCTCAGATGCAGCACGCGTTCTGAGCGCGGCGTCATCGTGAACATCCGATGCGCGGCATAGCGGTGCTGGAAGAGGCTTTGGAAGAGCACACTCAGCGTCCAATGGGAGGCGAAGAAGGGGAGCATATTTGTAAAACTTCTGGGGTGTCACCTCTCTGTCAGCTCACGCCCGATACCGGGGCAGGATGGGCGGCTTACGGCTCGCGCGGCTGGTAGGGCCGGGAGTCCAGCGGCAGCGTAAGGGTGAAGGTCGTTCCGGTCGCGGCGTCACTCTGGACTGTGACGCTTCCACCATGTGCTTGCGCACACCCCCAGACGAGCGCCAGTCCAAGTCCCCACCCCCTCGACGTCCCTTCCTGCGCAGAGTGGGTCCGGGTGAAAGGCTTGAAAATCTGTTCCTGGTCCGTGAGAGCGATGACAGGACCTCGGTTGTGGACTGACGCTCGTGCCGTGTCTCCGGTCCGGGTGACTGTGAAGGTGATGGGTTCGGTGGCGGAGCCGTACTTGATGGCGTTGCTCCCCAGGTTCCAGAGCGCGCGGCGGAGTTCCTCCGCGCTCCAGACTCCCCGGACGCGCTCCTCCGCATGGAGCACGAAGCGGTCCCCATGGAGCGCAATCAACTCTTCGACCACCTCCTGGGCGACGCCGCCTAGGTCGCAGGTGTCGAGGCGAAGCGGGAGCCGCTGGCCTGCCTGGATGCGGTTCGCGTCGAGCAGGTCCCGCACCATCTGGTCGGTGCGTTCGATGTTCCGGTCGATGCGCAGAGCCAGGTCTCGTCGTTGGTCCAATCGTTCGGGGTGCCGCATGAGAAGCTGCGCCCCTGACTTCGCCGCCGACAGCGGTCCGCGAAGGTCATGGGCGAGCACCGAGACGAAGTGTTCGCGAAGCGCTCGTTCGGCCTGCAGCGCTTCGATTTTCTCGCGCAGCTTCGCGTACAGCTTGGCGTTGTCCAGATGGACGCCAAGCTGTTGTCCCAGCGAGAGCAGCCGTGCCTTCTCCCGTGCGGTGAATTCCCGGACCTCGGTAAGGCCGACAAACATGATGCCCACCAGTGCACGGTGGGGGGGGAGTCGAACCCCGAGCAGCGAACGCAGTCCGCTCTGGCGAAGCAGAGGGCTCAGCTCGAGCGGCGTCGTCTCGGCATCCAGGACCGAACTGGTCTCATCGCCCCCAGCGGCAACCATTCCGGGAAAGGATGCGGGACTCATCGAGGTCGCGTAGTTCTCCAGGTGCTCGCTCGCTATCCCCGCAGCGGCTGCGGTAACGAGCCTTTCCCCCTCGACTTCATACAGAAGCACGGCCGCGCTCTGAGCGCCCATGGCCTCGACGACCAACTCAAGGGCTCCCTTTAAGTGGTGATGCAGGGACGTCGTCTCCTCCATGAGCGCTTCGCTGGCTCCCTGCTGGAGGAGCCGCAAGTATCGTTTCTCCGTCTGCTCGTCCTCCATCAGATGCTGACTGAAGATTTCCGCCACGGCGGTTGATGCGTCATGCAGCTCGGTGAAGAGGCGCTCAACGTCCTGGACGCTAGGACGGGCCTCGGGCGAAGCGTTCGCCCACGTGTGGGTAATGCACCGTCCCAGGATGGCGAACTCCTCGATGACTTCCGCGACATTGAAGCCCTGTCGGAGGCGGGCGGCTACATGGCTTTCGATGTGCGCTTTCCGGGCGTTGGCGAGCGCACCGGGTGCCCCTTCTTCGTCGGCAAGCGAGGCTAGATACGTAGGTATGACGTTTTCGAACTCGGGCCCATCCAGCCTTCGGGCGGATGCCGCGCGGGTGGCCTGCTCGGACCATCTACGGATGATTTCACTTCGATTCCGACGAATGGTCTCCGCAACACTTGCCATCGCGATACCTCGATTTTCTAAAGAAGTAGGGATGCCGCCTGGCACTTCCTGTGTGAGCAAGCGTAGAGCTTGTCGGACTGTTGGTAATCAAAGAGTGGATGCCCTGTCGGGCTTGGCCTTTGTAAGAAATCGTGCTGGCGGATATCGTCTGCTACCAGCCAGGCAGGCGCTGTGGGGAACGTCTTCAGCATCGCCTCACGAGCATCGTCCCGATTCGGATGTTGGTCATCTGGTTGGCGGTCCACGCAAGTCGCGGAAGAGTTGTGAAGGCATGGTGCCTTCAGATTCAACACAGTGCTCTATCGTCAGCGCTCCGTCATTGACGAGTTGTGGGCTGCCTCAAGGACAAGCATCTAGTTTAACGTCAGATGTAACAGGCTCGCGGCGAACTACCTGTTCCTCGTCCAGGCGGCGCTCATCGCGCCCTATCTGCGGCGTCCACATCCATCAGGCACGGCCTCAGCCAATCACCCTCACCCCAATCTCTCCGCTACCTCGTCTCTCCGGTCCACGCTCCCGCTGGCACGCCAGGGCCACGGCCCAGAACTTGTCCGCGTGCCCGCGGTTGGTGCGCTCGGCGTCGAAGGACACCTTCCCCGACGGCAGCACGCGCCGCTTGATGGAGTGGATCTGCCCGACAAGCTCACGCTGGCGCGGCAGGGTGACGTCGCGGCGCTGGAGGAGAATCTTGAAGTCGGTGGCCCAGCGCTCCTTGGCCTCGTTGGTGAAGTTCTCCGCCACGACTTGGGGAAAGTCGCGGGCAAGATTCTCAGCAAGATTCATTCCGATGCCGCTGCGGTCGACGGAGAGTCGAGCCACGGGCAGGACGGAGAGGAGACGACGGAGGTGGGCCTCCTGCTCCGCAAAGGGCACACCCTCGAAGCTGCGCAACATACGGCAGGTGAAGCGGCCCGCCACCTCCTCGAAGACGGCCAGCTCGGAGCGGTCTCGGGTGCGGCCCACGTCGAATCCCGCCACCAAGCGTCCCTGGGGCACGGGCACGTCGGACGCGTCCTGGGCCAAGGGCAGCTCGTCGGTGGTGCACGGGAGGATGAGCTCGTAGGAGAGGAAGCTGTAGGACTCGTCGACGTAAAAGGCATTCGAACTCCTGCTGGAAGTCCTCCTGGGGCAGGGAGTCGAACTGCTCCACGGGGACGGGGCGCCCGAAGCGCGCGACGCGCTCCTCGGTGGACATGAGAGGGGCTTCCACCGAGGCGCGCCGCACGTCGAGGGAGAAGAAGCGGCACAGCCACCAGGGCACCAGCTGGCGGGTGTGGTGCGGGTACTTGCGCAGCTCCTGGGCGTCAATCTCCCAAAAGATGCCGCGCCGGCCGAGCGGGGTGCTGCCCCCGGTGAGTTGCCCATGCGAGCGCAGAATGAGGGCGGTGCTGCCGGTGTAGACTTCGCGGTCGTTGACTAGGTGCGCCAGCTCGTCCAGGTACACATCGCCGCGCTTCCCGCGCGGAGGCTTGGCGGGAACGGAGATGATGCGCGAGAGGCGCCGGCCTCGGGAGTTCGACTCGAAGGCCAGCTCCGTCTTCGCGTCGGTGACGAGCTTCTTCTGGTAGGCGAGCGGCAGCTCCTCGTACACCTGCCGGGCGATGAGCACCTTCTCCACCGCGTCCGAGAGATTGTACGAGACGAAGACGGCCGTGTGGCCGTCGCGCAGGTGGCAGCGGGCGAGGGCCTCGAGGGCGAAGAGGAAGGAGAAGCCCACCTGGCGGCTCTTCGCCACCCAGCGGAAGCGGGAGCGGTTGTCCAGCAGGGCCTGCTGGTAGGGCTCCAACACCACCGGCTCGCTGTCGTAGTGGCACAGGCCGGAGATGAAGCCCGACTCGGTGGCGAGCCACTGGGTGAGGTCGTCCTCGGTGCGCTTGACGATGCCGAGTGTCACGGTGCCCTCCTTCAACCGAGGCCGACGGAAATCGCCGAGGAGCGAGCGACATCCTCCAGGACGCCGAGCACCTCGGGTCGCCAGAGGAGCTGGTAGGCGGCATGGCCGTTGCGACTGAAGGGGACGGCCTCGGCGTACTCCCGACCCGCGTCCGTCAGCTCCCATTCCTCGCGCTCGTTGCGTCGCTGGAGGCCGCATGCTTCCAGGCGGAGGTTCATCTTCCGGGCGGACAGCCCCACCTTCTGGCCGAGCTGCGTGGCGTTGAGCCGCGCGGGGGGCTCGGCGGCAGCCGGCAGCCCCTTGCGGTGGGGCTCCATCGTCAGCCCAGTGTCTCGGTGGATGGCGTCGAGGGCGCAGGCCGCGGCCAGCTCCGGCTTGAGTCCCGGGATGAAGGAGGCGAGCGTCCTGGCTACTTCCAGGTGGGCCAGCACCTGGGCTTGGAGCGGCGAGGGGCGCGGCTGTGGTGACGGAGCGCCTGGCGTCGTGTAGCTGCCCGTCTTACGGATGGAGGGCAACACCGTGTGTGTCACCCAGCGGCGGAACCTCTCTACCTTCTCGGCCTTCTCGTGGCTGTGGGGCTTGGCCGCGAAGATGGCGCGGTACAGCCCAGGCTCACTGATGATGGACATCTCCCGAGTCCCTGCGTCCGTACGCACGTCGTGCGTACGGACCTCGTCCGTTGCGAGCACGCGTGTCAGGTCGCTGGCCATGCGGTATTCGAGGGATTCTGCGATGTCTTTGGCGACGAACCAATGCTCGCCGTGCGCGTCGGTGACGACGCGGAACGTGGTGCGATTCGAAGTCGAATGAGACAGGCTGATTCACAGGGACTCCTTCTTGGAGAGGTTGGGGAAGGCCAGGGCCGCTTGCGGCGCCGGCGAAGAATCAATGAGCAGCGTGGTTAATGACTTGTCTTGTTGGGGCGACAGAGCGCGTATGGCCACGTCCTCTTCACGAAGGAGCCGCCATGTCTGCCTATGCCGCTGTCACCCGCGCACCCCGCACCCTCACGGAGAAGGAGGTGGCGCGGCTGCTGCGCGCCACGGGGCTGCACAAGGATGGATTCAGGGACCACTGCCTCTACAGCCTCGCGCTGGCCTCGGGCCTGCGTGAGCACGAACTGGTGGCCCTCAACGTCGGGGACATCTTCGACGAGCGCGGGCGCGCACGCCGGCACGTGCTGTTGCACGTCTTCAAGGGCTGCCGCCGGCACCCGCGCCCCCAGGAGGTTGTCCTCTCGGACACGGTGCGCGCGAAGCTGGAGAAGTTGCTGCGCCTCAAGCGCGCGCAGGGGCATGACGTGGGGCCCCAGGCGCCGCTCTTCCTGAGCCGCAAGGGCCTGCGCCTGTCCACGCGGCAGGTGCGCCACGGCTTCGCGGTGTGGCAGGAGCGCGCGGGGCTGGAGCGGCACCTGAACTTCCACTGCACCCGCCACACCGCATGCACCGGGGTGTACCGGAGGACGAAGGACATTCGCCTCACTCAGAAGTTCGCGAGGCAGCGAAGCGTCGACTCCACCGTCATCTACACGCACCCCTCGGACGACGAGCTGGTGCGCGTGACGAACGACTTGCCCTGCTGATGGGGCATGCCGCCTCCGCGCTGAGCGCCCGCGAGAGCCCCTGGTTGGGCCGGGGTGCCGCGCGGAGGCGGTGAGGGGTGGCCGTGCTCGGGGCCCGCGCGGACTGCCCCAGGCGCAGGCGCAGCCGGCGAAAGTGAACAGCGCGAGGCGTTCACTTACCGGGTGCAAATGAACAGGGGCGGGGTGTTCACTTTTTCGGAGCTGACTCTCTCGAAAAGGGCCCCCGATACACGCCCCGGCAGCGCCGGCCCCACGAAAAATCGCACCACCCCCCCCACCCTGGCGTCAGGGGTAGGCAAGGTAGGCGTGCTGGCGTCATCGGTAGGCATGGTTGCGCCCGGCCGGGGCAGGCGGTGAAGGTGACTGGGGACGAGCTGGGCCCCGCGATGGGCGGCAGGTGGCGCCAACCCGGGGAAAGCGGCCATGGGCCTCGGCGCTTCGGCCCGCCAGGAGGCCTCGTAAGCGCGCGAAACAGCGTGGGGCGATGAGGCCGAACGGCCGCCTTTACCTGTTTTCGGCCATTCGGCTCGGCCCTGGTAACGGCACGCGCGCCCAGGTGCGCGCGGGGCGGAGGGCCGGTGCTTCGAGGGCAACTCGGGGCCGCGTGGGGCTCACGAGGAGGACAAAGGCCTGCGGCCCGAAGCGCTGGGGGACACGCGCGCACGAAAGGGGTGTCACGCGGCGAAAGGCGCGGCGCGCGGGGTTGCCCGGGGGCGCGCGCCAGGTGGGCCAGGTGGCGGCCAGCGGGGCTTCGGCGGGGAACGGGCAAACGGGCCAGGAAAGTGAACGGCTTGCGAGTCCGGCTCGTTGGACGGAGTGTGCTTCCAGGCCCGAATTATTGCCCGGAGCGATCCCGCGGCGCTCGAGGACCTGGTGGCTGTCCGCCCTAACCTCGCAAAACTACAAAGGCTGTGGTGCCAGGCGTGTGCTTTCGCGCGCCAGGCCGGAGCTCCACAGGGAAAGTGAACGGGCGTGGCCTGGCTCGGCGAAAGTGAACGGCGAAACTGAACGCGAAAGTGTCCGCGTTCACTTATCGGCGGGCGCTCTCAGTCGGGGTCGGCGGGGGAGGGCGCCTGTCGGAGGGGAACTACCCCGAGCGCGGGAGTGTGCTGGCCCTGGACCAACCTGGACGAACAGCTTCGGGCTTCACGCAGCCGCCGAGACAGCCGCGCCTTCGACCTGTCATGGGCCGTCCTCTCCTGTGGGGCACCTGCGCGAATCGGAGTCCCGTTCTGCTCAAGCTGCCCGGGCGCTCAGGAGTACCAAGGGGCAGCTTCGCCAAAGCCTGAACGGTTCTCGCCTTGCCCTGACTTCCGCGCGCAGGCGAAGGGCAACTGGGAGCAAGTGGTAGTCCTGCGCGCTCAGGGGGCGCGAGCTGATTGGCCGACCCGGATGCGGTCCGTTGAGCCGGTCCTGGCACCCAGCAACCAGGCCAGGGAGGCCGGAGGTGCCGAAGTCTCACCCAGGCGCCCGGTACCTCCAGTTAAAGCAGGGCCCCGCCCCCGACTTCAGCTGCCGGACTTTTCCAAAGTCCGGCAGAAGTCCGGCATGAAGTCCGGCAGCAATTTCCGTAACAACTTCATGGGGTTGAGTCACTCTGCCGGACTTGCCGGACTTCAAAGGCACCTTTACGTACGCGAGGGAGAATATTTTGGGAGGGAAGCGCGCAGAAAATATTTCCCCGTAGAGGGGCGGGACGGGGGAGGAAGTCCGGCAAGTCCGGCAGGAGGGCCTAACCACTCGTAGTTACAGCCGTTTTGGGTGCCGGACTTCTGCAGGGGAAGTCCGGCAGGAAGTCCGGCAGTCCGGCAGGAATGTGAGAGTCGGAGGGGGAAACGTGGGTGATGAGGCCACTCGCTCTCCTGTTCCCCGCCTTCATCGTCCTACTTGCCCTCGCGTCGTGCTGGGACCGCCGGTTGCGCGTCACCAGTGAGCACCACTCCGTGCGTCTGCTGGGGTTGCCCTGGTGCGAGCGAGAGCTGCTTCTGGGGAGACGGCGGTCCGCGCCCTTCGGTGCGAAGGTTGCCTCGCCCACGCACTCCTCACTCGTTCCGAGCAGTCATGGCCAGCCCGTCGTGGAGTGCTCGTTGCCTCTTCCCTTGGAGCGCAGCGTGGGCGTCCGAATGGAGGAGGTGGGAACTCCGCCCGTGTTCAAGGCAGAGGGGCATGAGGCCCGCCAAGCAGAGGCCATCGCCGCCCCCATGAAGGAGCGACCCTCCATGCTGGATGGCCCGCCGCGGCCTCCTTCTCATGGTGCTACCGGATGCGGGGCAAGCCACCAGGACTCCAGCAAAAACTGATTACCTGGAGAGTTGAAGGCCCCAGTGGAAATTCGTGCGCGTCGGCATGTCCCCGATTGCGGGCACCGAGCCTTTGTCTCTGCAGGGCGGAGCGGCTCCCCAGTAGCGGCGGCCACAACCTCCTCCGGCCCCGAGGCACGCATGCGTGACGAGAGCGACTTCCCCAGGCCAGTTACCCAGACGCCCAGCCCTGCCCCAGCCCAGCCCTTGGGGGAGGACTGCCGCACGCAGGAGTTGACGAAGCAGCCCAAGGAGGCCGGGGTCGCCTGGCTGAAGTTGGAGAATGACGGCGACGCCGCCGTCGTCGTCTTCCTCGGGGAGCCGCACCCGCGCGACGTGGCTGTCATCGACAACAAGTTCGTCCCCTTTACCCGGAGGCTGAAGGCGGAGGGACACAAGCCCGTGCTGCGATTTACCCACAACGTCGCCCTCTTCGAGACGCGCGAGGTGAAGGTGCTTGAGTACGGGATTGGCTTTTTCAAGGACGTCCTGCGCGTGCGGCACGCGTTTGGGCTTGAGACGTGGGCCGTTGAAGTCCAGCGTCACGGGGCCGCGAAGGACTGGTGGCAGACGCGCTACTCCCTGCAGCCCGAGCGCCGCCTGTCCTCGGAGGAGCAGCATGCCTTCCAGGGGCTGCCGCTTCACGACTTGGCGAAGCTCCGGGTGGACGCGTCGACGGCAGCCGAAGCAGCGCGCCGCGGCGACTCGGGCGCGAGGCGGCCCAACGCGCGCCTCGTGCAGTACCTCTCTAACGTGCTGAAAACCATGCCGCGCAAGAGGGTGGAGCGCCTCCTCCACCACCACCTCGGAATGCAGCAGGTTGGGGACGTGTCAGCCATGCGCGGCGAGGAGTGGCAAACCTTCGTCGAAGAGGTTGCAGTCGAGTACCAGGCGTTTTGGGAACGAAACTGCTGAGCGCCAGCCCGAGGTGAGTTGAGCCGCCAAGCGAGGGCGTGCTGCGAGTCAGCCCGTCCACACGTCCCCGGAAAGCAACCCATGCAGGACTCCTTCTCCGCGCGCCGTGGGGACGAGGGGCGCGCTGCCTCTCGTGCCCTCGGCCTCCCAACAGTCATTGCGCAGCGGCGCCTCGGCGCCAGGCTGGCGGGACGTGCGCGCCAACCTGCCGGGCGCCGAGGGCCGGACGCCGCGGCGACGAGGCACAGCCCCAAGGTGCAGGCCCCATGAGCTTTCGCGCCTTTGTGGAGCAGGTGCGGAGCCGCTCGGAAATCACCGACGTCGTCGGGGCCCACGTCGAGTTGCGCCCTTCGGGCAGCACCCTCAAGGGACTCTCACCCTTTCATCCGGAGAAGACGCCCTCCTTCGTGGTGTGGCCCACTACTCAGACGTGGCGCGACTTCTCCAACGGCGGCAGCCTGGGGGGCGACGTCTTCAACTTCGTCCAGGAGAGGGAGAAGGTTGGCTTCAAGGAGGCGGTATTCCGGCTGGCTGAGCGCGTCGGCATTTCCCCACCCTCGCCCGATGACGAGTCCTACGCGGGGGAGTTCGAGGCACTGGTGGAGCGCCGCGAAGTCGAGCGACTCCTCACGGCCGCTGCCGACTACTACCACCGCCGCCTGCCCGCGAAACTCCGCGAGGAGTCCTTCAACCAGCACTACGGCTTCACCGACGAGGTGGTGGACAGCCTCAAGCTGGGGTGGGCCGACGGCTGCCTCTTCGCGCACCTGAGTGAGGCGTTGGGCGCGAGCCGCGAGGCGGCCCTCAAGACGGGACTCTTCGTCCAACTGCCGGGCGGCCGCGTCGAGGACTTCTTCCGGGAGCGCCTCGTCTTCCCGTACTGGAAGGGGGGCCGCGTCGTCTACTTCATCGCCCGGGCGACGCAACACACGAGGGAGGAGGCCAAGTACAAGAAGCTCCTCACCCACTCGGAGCGGCACCCCTACGTCTCGCCCACCGTCCGCAACGACTACTTCTACAACGAGGACGCGGCACGCAAGGCCGACACGCTGCTGATTACGGAGGGCGTCACCGACTGCATCAGCGCCATGCAGGCGGGCATTGCTTGCCTCTCTCCGGCCACGACGCGCTTTCGCAAGCAGGACATTCCCCGGCTGCTGAGACTCACGCGCGACGCCAGGCGCGTCGTCATTTGCAATGACGCCGAGGCCAGCGGCGCCGGAGAGGCGGGCGCGAGGGAGACTGCCGCGGCCCTCTGGGCCGAGGGGCGCGAGGCGTGCCTCGCCCTGCTTCCACGTTCGCAGGGCACCGAGAAGGTGGACGTCAACGCGTTTGTGACGACGCACGGCGCCGCGGCGCTCCACGAAGTCCTCGGCCGCGCGAGGGGGTACCCGGAGTACATGCTGGACGACATTCCCGAGAGCGCGCCCAAGGCCGACTTGGACAAGGCGCTGGCGCCCCTCCTGGCCTCACTGCAGACGTGCACCGCCGTGCGGGCCGACGTCGTGCTGGAGGCCATTTCGGCGAAGTTTGGCCTCCGGAGGCGGGCCCTCAACGCCAACCTCAAGGGGGTGGTGGCGCAGAAGGAGGCGGCGGCCACGGCTCAGCGTCGTGCGTCCGCCGTGCGCCCGGAAATCAACGTGGGCAACCGCCAACTCTGGGCCATTGTCACCGAGGCACGCCAGGCGGTGGTGCAGGCGAATGAGCGCCGCATGAAGGCGGCCAGCACGCAGGGCTTCGCCAACGAGGCGGCGCCACTCTTCGTGCGAGGCAACGCCCTCGCGCAGCTCGCCCAGCCCGAGAAGGAGGCGCCCATTCTCTCCGAGATGACGGAGGCCGCTGTCTACGGAGTCCTCCTCCGGGAGGCGACGTGGGTAGCGGAAGTCGAGGGCAGGCCGCACTCCGTCTTCCCGCCGAAGGACGTCGCGCGGGACTTCCTCGCGTACCCGCCTCCGGGCCTCCCTCCCGTGGAGGCCGTCATTACCACGCCGGTATTCGGCCAGGACGGGAAGCTCCTCCTGACGCCCGGACTGCACCGGGAGGACAGACTCTGGCTGGAGCCCACCCCCGCCCTCCACCTCGGCGCCGTGCCGGAGCGGCCGACACCCGAGGAGGTTGCAGCCGCACGGGCCCTCTTCTTTGACGACGTCTTCGTGGATTTCCCCTTCGCCCACCCCAGCGACAGGGCACATGCCCTCGCCGCCGTCCTCCTCCCCTTCGTCCGCCGGATGATTGAGGGCTGCACCCCTCTCCACGTGGTGGAGGCGCCAGCTGTCGGCTCCGGCAAGGGCCTCTTGTGCAACCTCGTCTCGTGGGTGGTGACGGGCAGGGCGTGCGCCATTGGCACTCTGCCTGAGAATGAAGAGGAGATTCGAAAGACGCTCACCGCCGAGCTCGCCTTGGCGCGCCCCCTCATCCTCCTCGACAACGCCAATGAGAAGGCGACGCTCTCCTCCGCGGCCCTCGCAGCCATGCTGACGAGTACGTCCTGGACGGACCGCCTCCTGGGCAAGACGCAGAAGCTGACGCTGCCCAATGCCGCCATGTGGATGCTCACCGGCAACAACCCGAGGCTCTCAAAGGACATCGCCCGTCGCTCCGTGCGCATCCGCATCGACCCCAAGCTGGACAGGGCTTGGACGCGGACCGACTTCAAGCACGACCCGATTATTCCTTGGGTGAAGGAGCACCGGAGCGAGTTGGTGCGCGCGGCCCTGACGCTCGTGCAGGCGTGGATTGCCGTGGGGAGGCCCCTGGGGAAAGAGCGGCTGGGCTCCTTCGAGCACTGGGCGGCCGTCATGGGCGGCCTCCTCAAGGTGGCTGGAGTGGAGGGTTTCCTCGGCAACCTCGACGAGCTGTATGCGAATGCGGACGTCGAAGGGGAGTCCTGGCGTGAATTCGTGCAGGCCTGGTGGGCGGCACACGGGACGGCAGAGGTGCTCGTCTCCAGCCTCAACGAGCTGTGCGAGAAGGACGAGCTGATGCTGCAGGTGCGAGGCGAGGGCGGCCCTCGCTCACAGCAGAGCCGCCTGGGCCGCGCGCTGCAAACGGCGAGGGATAGAGTCTTTGGCGACTTGCGAGTGGTGGTGAGGAACCAGGACCGCAAGAAGCGGACGATGTACGCACTCCAGAAGCTGGCGGGCGAGCCGGAGGTGAACACGGCCACGACTGCCGCGGAGACGACGGAAGTCGACCCTTGGGCGTAGCAGTTGTCCGGCGAGCCCCGTGCAGCAACGCCGCGAGGATGCGGTGGACGTGCTGTCCGAGGCTCTCTGGGAGTTGTGGTTGCGCCGGCATACGCAGCCGCAACGACAGACGCACGTGTGGGGAGCGGAGGAGGGCGCGCATGGCTGAACCGCAGACTCTCGACTTGTCTTCTTCTGGGGACAGAGCGTCCATGGCCTTCGCCCGAGGGCGTGCTGCCCCGGGCAAAGGAGACACCGTGGCGAAGAAGGAGACTGCGCGCGCCGCGCGCAAGCAGTTGGCGGACGTGCCACAGCAACTGGCCGCGCTGGCCAGCATGTCGGTGCCGGATTTGGCGGAGAAGTACCTGGAGCTGTACGGCGAGCCCACGCGCAGCCGCAACCGGGACTACCTGAAGAAGCGCCTGGCCTTCCGGATTCAGGAGCTGGCCGAAGGGGGGCTCTCCGCGCGCGCCGTCGCGCGTATTTCGGAGTTGGGCGACAAGTTGCCCGAGCGCTGGCGGATGCGACAGGTGGAGGAGACTAAGCCCGCGACGCCGCCGCCCCCTCCTCCTGCTCCTGCTCCGGTGGACGGGCGCGACGCGCGCCTGCCTCCGCCGGGCACGGTGCTGACGCGCGTGTTCAAGGGCACGCATTACCGGGTGACGGTGCGCGAGGACGGCATTGAATACGAGGGCCAGCTTCACCGCAGCCTCTCCAGCGTGGCCAAGCTGATTACGGGCACGGCCTGGAATGGCTTCTCCTTCTTCGGCCTCAAGGCCGGCTGCCCCAAGGCGGTAACGTCATGAGCGGCCCCGCCTTCTTTCAAACGTACATGGGCCAGCGCTTCTACGAGTCGACGGTGCCGGGGCTCGTCCGTGAGTTGAAGCGCCTCAACGACAACATGGAGCGGCTGGTGGCCGTGGCGGAGCAGCTCGCCGGGAAGACTCAGTCGCCGAGCGTCGAGCCTCGGGAGCCGACGCCCGAGGATTCGGAGGGAAGATGAGGAAGAGCAAGTTGCCGCCCTCGGACGCGAAGCGCTGCGCCGTCTACACGCGCAAGTCCACCGCCGCGGGCCTGGAGATGGAGTTCAACTCGCTCGACGCCCAGCGCGAGTCCTGTGTCGCCTACGTGCAGCGCCAGCCCGGCTGGGTGTTGGTGGATGAGAGCTACGACGATGGTGGCTTCACCGGCGCCAACATGGAGCGGCCCGCCTTCCAGCGGCTGCTGCAGGACGTGGACGCGGGGCGGGTGGACGTGGTGGTGGTGTACAAGGTGGACCGCCTCTCCCGCAGCCTCCTCGACTTCGCGAAAGTCATGGAGCGCTTCAACGCGGCGGGCGCCTCCTTCGTCTCGGTGACGCAGAACTTCAGCACGGCGGACGCCATGGGGCGGCTGACGCTGAACATGCTGATGTCCTTCGCCGAGTTCGAGCGGGAGATGATTTCGGAGCGGACGCGGGACAAGGTGGCTGCCGCGAGGCGCAAGGGGAAGTGGACGGGAGGGCGCGCGCCGCTGGGCTACGAGGTGAAGGACAAGCGCCTCGTGGTGAATGAGTACGAGGCGGTGGTGGTGCGGGAGGCCTTCGAGCTGTACCTCCAGCACCAGCAGGCCTCGGCGGTGGCGCGCCTCCTCAACGAGACGGGGCGCAGGACGAAGCGGTACGAGGCCCAGAGTGGTGCCACGCGCGCAGCTCGGAAGTGGACGACGCAGGATGTGCTGCGCCTCTTGAGGAGTCCCCTGTACGCGGGCTTCGTTCCGTATGGCGACGAGACGCACCCGGGCGAGCACCCGCCGATTGTGGACAGGGCCACCTTCCACCGCGTGAAGGACATGCTGGATGGCCCCGGCATCCAGTACCACGGGCGCAACCCCGACTACGTGCTGCGAGGGCTGTTGCGCTGCGGCCTGTGCGGTGAGGCGATGACGCCCGGCAGCACGCGCAAGGGCGAGCGCGAGTACCGCTACTACCGTTGCGTCACCCGGGACAAGCAGGGGAAGGAGGGGTGCCGGGCCGCGCCCCTTCCGGCAGCCGCCCTGGAGGACTTCGTCGTCGCTCAGCTGCGGGAAGTCTCGGTAGGTGACGGCTTCTCCGCCCAGGTGCATGCCCGCCTCACGGCGCGGCTGGAGGAGAAACACCAGGCCCTGCGCGCCGAGCGCGCGCAGTTGCCGAGGGACTTGGCCAAGCGTGCTGGGGAGTCCGCGAAGTGGGTGGACTCCCTCTCCAAGTTGGAGGGCCCAGCCCGGCGCCTCGTTGAGGAGAAGCTGACGGCCGCGGAAGAGGAGGTCGCCGGCATGCGAAAGCGGCTGGCGGAGGTGGAGCGCGCCCTGGACGCCATTGAGGGGGAGAGGGTGGAGGCTGCGTGGGTGGCCCAGGCCCTGGGGAACTTCGACGCGGTGTGGGATGCCCTCACCTCTACGAATCGGGGGCGCCTGCTGCGGGCCCTCGTCGGCCGGGTGGTGGTGAACGAGGCGACGGGCAAGGTCGACGTGCATATGGCCCACATTGGTGAGGCCGCAGCGACTGGGCGCGAGGAGGTGGCGGCGTGAGCGCGAGCTCCGAGTCTGGGCCGGCGGAGGCCGGCCTCGTCAGCGCGCACTTCCACCGCGTGCGTCACGCGAAGGCGGTGCGCCTCCGAGGGGGCGCGCCACCCCCGCCGCGAGAGGTGGCGCGACGGCCCGCACACGTCGCGCGAATGCTGGCCCTGGCGCACCATGTGGAGTCCGTCATTGGGCGGGGCCTCGTGGCGAGCGCAGCGGAGGTCGCAGGTCAACTCGGCTTTACCCGAGCGCGTGTGACGCACTTGCTGGACTTGCTGCTGCTGGCGCCCGACATCCAGGAGGAGGTGCTTTTCTTGGAGGCTGTGGAAGGGGAGGAGCCTCTCAGCGAGCGAGGCCTCCGGGCCATTGCGCACGCGGGGACGTGGGAAGCGCAGCGCGAGCGGTGGCGTGAGGTGAAGGCTTCATTTTGAGACGGGAGTCCGGATGCCTGGACTTCTTGGTGTAGCGTGAGTGCAAGAGGCTGAATTGTTGTCCGTGTTGAGAGTGCGCGGGCTGTACGCCCCGCGCAGAAAGTGAGCGAGAGCACATGCAGAGCGACATGAAGAGCATCATCCAAGCTGCGGTGGCGGAGGCGGTGGAGAAGACGCTGGGCCGGCAACTGGAGCTGCAAGAGCGGCAGGTGGAGTTGCTGGAGCGGATTGCTCGGTTCCTGGGCGTTGAGCCTGGCCGCGCCCAATCGGCGCCCGTGCAGAAGCGCACGCCCGCGCCTGTGCCCACGGCGAAGCACGCACCCGCGCCAGAGCCCGCGGCCACGCCGAAGCGCACGCCCTCGGTGCCCGTGCGGAAGTATGTGAGGCCGGAGGCCGCGCCGAAGCCCACGCGAGCCGGGCCCTCGCAGCAGAAGAGCCGCGGGCGCCCGCGCGCGGCGGGACGCACAGCGCCGGCCGCCGCCCCCAGCTCCAGTCCCAGCCCCGAGACGCCTGCCTCATACTCGGAGGGTCAAGAGGTGCGCTACAAGCAGGGGCGGGGCACTTTCTCGGCGAAGGTGAAGGCAATCGACGAGAAAGCGAAGACGTTGACGTTGGAGCGTGTCTCCGACGGCACGAAGGTTGTGCGCCCCTTCGACAAGGTGACGCCAGCCTGAGTTTGGGTCGCGAGGCGCCCTCTTCGGAGGGCGCTCTTGTGGCACGTAGTCCAGGGCACGGGCGCCGCCGTCGCCCGGCCCACCGCTGCACAAGGCGCTCCGCACTCGCCGTCACTGCTCGTCGGCCAGCGCGTCGAGCTGCCCCTGGGCGATGGCGCGGTAGTGGGGAACGACCTCCACGGCTAGCACTTCCCGCATCTCCTGGCGGTCGCTGCCGCGTCGTATGACCGCAGGTACATGACGTTGCTCTTTGCCTTCCTCGCATTCCGCAACCTCCAGACCTGGCACTCATCGCGGCCCCGCGCGGCCCGACCACAGTCCTCCGCGAAGGAGAACTCGGCGCGGCTCGAAGAGGGGGGCGGCGCTCCACGCTCGCTCATCGGCGCGCTGGTGCCCGAGGACTTACCAGGGCTGCCCTGGTACGCGGACGTGGCGCGTGCGCTCGCCGTCTTCGGCTGGAGGGGCGAGCGCGTGCAGACGAATAGGGCACCAGCTCGGCCGTGAGCGTGAATGGGGTCACCGAGTGGAGGCCGCACTCTACTGTCATGGATGCAGGTGATTCGAGAGTCACTGGGGGCGAAAGGGTGGCGGTCCCCGAGGCAGGGACCGTCACCTGGAATGCCGGCGCGCCAACGTCAGGAGATCTTGATGCTGGAGGTGTTGTTGTGCAGCGCGCCCAGGCTCGAGGCGTCGGCAGTCACGGTCAGCGATTCGCCGGAGAAGTTGTCGTTCTTGTAGAGGATGACAGTCAAGCCCACCGGCTTCACCGAGCTGATGGTGTTGTTGTCGATGCCGTACCGCTCCAGATCGGCCTGGAGGTACTGGCCAGGAGGCAGGTCCACCTCCTTGCCCTCGAACTGCTCCTTGTAGAAGAACCTGGCCCTGGGCTGCACGGGCACGGTGATGACCCTGATGCTGGAGGTGTTGTTGTTCAGCGCGCCCAGCGACTCGGCATTGGCCACCACTTCGAGCTGGTCGCCGGTGAAATTATCGTCCTTGAAGAGGACGGCCTTCACGCCAGGCGGCACCCTCACCGAGCTGATGGTGTTGTTCCCGATGCCCCGCGCCTCCAACTGGGCCCGGGTGTAGTTGCCAGGCGGCAGATCGACGTGCGTACCGTTGAAATCTTCCTCGTAGTAGACGGTAATGTTTGCCATTGCAGTTCTCCTCCGTCGAGCGGTCCC
Organism: Myxococcus sp. AB036A; assembly: GCF_006547355.1. Taxonomy (NCBI): domain Bacteria; kingdom Pseudomonadati; phylum Myxococcota; class Myxococcia; order Myxococcales; family Myxococcaceae; genus Myxococcus; species Myxococcus sp. AB036A. Next base: position 45,657 of record NZ_VHLC01000069.1, read on the forward strand.
GGCTCATTTATTGCCAGAACTGCGGCAAGCATTGGGCTCACAGTCCGAAAAAGCAATCCGCCTAAAGTGCCGTATCCTTTCGGCCAAGGATGTGCTGATTCACGCCTCGGCTGAAGTGGTCGGGTTCCAGAACGAGCCGAGAATCTTGAGCACCGCCTGGGGCCACGCCCAATAGTAGGTAAACCCTGAGCGTAACGAGTCCTGAAGCTCGGTCATCTCGTCGAAGAGAAGGTTGTGAGTGGTATGTCCGCGCAGAGGGCACCGCAGTCGCTCAACGGGCTGAAGCTGCGGGCTTCAGAGTGGCAGCCAATACAATGTTAGATGAGGGTGTCGCCGCAAAGCCCAGTCCACGGGCTGCCCCCGGTGCCAGGGCGCGTTGTCGATGACAATGACTACTTCCGGGTACTCGTCGGCTGAGTTGGCGCGGGCGATGTCGAGCAGGTGGTGCGCAAAGGCCACCTGCATCCGCTTCGTCTTGGACAGGCTGTCCTTGCGGCGAGTGCCAACGCGGATGCCGTAGAGGCGGCTGGTTAGCGCACCGGTGATGACGTTGATTGCGGCAAGTGTGTGCATCACATCCGTGCAGTCGCGGGTGCCAGCCACGGGGCGCTCTCCTTTAAGTCCCAAGGTGGCCGTCAGAGTGGGTACCATGGGGAAGCGTCCCTCGTCTTGGCTCAACAGGACAATGACGCCTTGCTGGGCTTGGCGTTTTTTCCCCTCAACTCATCGAGGGCTCTCTGCTGGCATGTGGCGTCGGCCCGCAGGAAGCGGTAGGTGGACCGGTAGGGGCGCACGCCACGGCGGCAGAAGTCACCCATGGCCGTCTCACGCACGCGGATGCCCGTTCGTTTGTCTAGGAAGTCGGCCAGGGCCGCATGGGTCCAATTGGCACACTTGAGGCCGCACGCCCTCGGCGCCCGCGTCGAAGCGCACCCCCTCGGTGCCTGTGCGGAAGTGGGCGAGGGAGGAGGTCGCGCCGAAGCCTACGCGGGCCGGGCCCTCGCCCCGGAAGAGCCGCGGGCGCCCGCGCGCAGCGGGCCGCACCGCGACGGCCGCAGCCCCCAGCTCCAGTCCCAGTCCCGAGGCACCCGTCTCCTTCGCGGTGGGACAGGAGGTGCGCTACAAGCAAGGGCGGGGCGCCTTCAATGCGAAGGTGAAGGCGGTCGACGAGAAGGCGAAGACGGTGAAGGTGGAGCGCGTCTCCGACGGTAAGCAGGTGGCGCGTCCCTTCGACAAGGTGACGCCAGCCTGAGTCTGGGCAGCGAAGCGCCCTCGCTGGAGGGTGCTCCTGCGGCTCGTCGCTACGGCTCGTCGGCGATGGCGTCGAGCTGCCCCTGGGCGATGATAGCGCGGTAGTGAGGCACGACTTCCACGGCGAGCACGTCCCGCATCTCCTGGCGGGCGCTGACGAAGTCCCCCTTGTCCTTGTGCTGGTAAAGCCGGTGCAGCGCGTCCATGAGCCGGCGAGTGCCCTCGCGGATGCGCCGAGACTCTTCTTGCAGCAGGCCCAGCGCTCCCTCTTCCGTAGCGAGCGCGCTCTTGGCTTCGCCGTCGCTGATGCCCACCTCGGCGGCCGTGCGCTTCAGCAGCGCCGTCTCCTTCCTCGTGAGGGCCAGGCGCTCTCCTTCGGTGAGGACACGACGCGCCAGTGCGCGAATCGGCCCCCAGTCAATGGTTTTACTCACGATGCATGTTTCCTTTGCGGGCTGCCCCAGCCCGGCGTGTGAGGCCGAGGCTGGGGTCTCTTTCACCCCGGATAGGCGCACTTGGGGCGGCCTGTCCGCTGCGAGTGGCAGAGGGCTTCACAGTTTCTCGAAGGTCATGTTAATTCGACGGTCGAGTCAACTGGACCTAGCAGGCTTCGGGAGAGTTGCCCGCGACGGCGAATGTCGGTGACGGTGGGGCCGCGCCCCTTCTTTCAGGAGGATTCACAGCTGTCTCTTATAACATCTCCGAGCCCACGAGACGCTCA